>PLGF01000018.1 GCA_003138485.1 Verrucomicrobiales bacterium
GGCGCCTCCGCGCCCGCAAACCCCCTTGCGCCGCAACAAAACTACCGTAATTTACCGTAATTTGTTTAACCAGCGGGCAAAAGGGATTTTCAACAAAAGGCAACGAAGATCACGAAGAAAAATCGCGTGTTTCCGACTTCTTCTTCAAGGATGCATTTTCATCTTCGTTACCTTCGTTTCCTTTTGTTTCAAATCCAAAAAGACATTGGGGTCGTACTTAAACATTTAACATTTTGCCTGACGCGGGTTCTGGTCCGAGATTGAGGTGGGTGGAGACGGCGCGGATTCTTCGGGGGGCCAAAGGGTCCTGGAATTATGACAGTCTTGGGTTTGACAAAAACGTTTGACAAAAATGTTGACTGCAGCGGAAAAGCGCATTGAAGAAGGTGTGAGAAGATTTATGATCAGTTTCTGAACACGCCCGGCTCGGCAGAAGCCTTCCTCCATCCGCAATAGTGCTGCCACGGAGGACAGGCGCCCTACCGAGGCGTTGATGGCAGATGGGGAGGCTCTTGCCGAGCCGTATGCCTGGCATCGCTCAGCAAATGGGATGCCGCTCGCGTTTTGTCCTTTTAAAAGCGGACTCGCTCCGCCAAGGTGGCTGTTGTGAGCAATCAAACGCCAAGGTTTGCCGCCGCGATTTTCCTCGCATGGATCAGTCTGGCCGCGTCCGGATTTACTCAAGACCATCTCCAGACCATTCACGGCCGCAGACCGGCGGCGATGGCGCATTTGCATCCGGCGGGCAAGGTGGATGAAACCAAGCCGATGGAGGTGCTTATCGGCCTGCCTTTGCGCAATCGGGAAGCGCTGGCCGGTCTTCTCCATGATCTCTATGATCCGGCCAGTCCCTCCTGGCATCAGTACCTTACACCGGCGATGTTCACGGAGCAATTCGGCCCGTCGCCGGAGGATTATGGGGCGATCATCGCCTTTGCCAAGGCCAGCGGCTTGACCATCCGGCATACTTATTCCAACCGCACGATGTTGGGCGTCAGTGGACGGGCGGGCGAAATCGAGAAGGCATTTCATGTCCAACTGCTGACGTATCAACACCCGGCGGAAGCGCGCACTTTTTACGCGCCGGACAGGGAGCCGTCGGTGGATCTGGCGGCGCCGGTGTTGGCGATCACGGGCCTGGATGATTTTAACTTGCCGCATCCGCAGAATGTGCGGGCGGCCAGCGGGAGTCTGGCCGGGCGGATGGCCGGCTCGGCTCCGGACGGGCTTTATTGGGGGAATGATTTTCGCGCGGCTTACGTCCCCGGAACGACGCTGACCGGCGCTGGACAGACGGTGGGTTTGTTTGAGTTGGACGACTTCTACTCGTCGGATATCGCGGCGTACGAAGGCGACGCGGGCCTGCCCAATGTGCCTGTCACCCGCATGGTGGTGGATGGATTCACCAGCGGCAATCCCGGCGCCGAGGACGTGGAGGTCTCGCTGGACATCGAATTGGCGGTTGCCATGGCGCCAGGGTTGTTGGGAGTGATCGTTTACGAGGGGCCGGCCGAAGACAATGTCACGGCCCCCAATGCGGTGTTGAACTGCATGGCGACCAATAACGCGGCCAGGCAATTGAGTTCTTCGTGGGGCTTTGACATCGACTCGAACACGGTGCAGATCTTTCAGCAATTCGCCGCCCAGGGCCAATCGTTCTTTCAGGCTTCCGGCGACAGCGGCGCAGTGACGGGCGCGGTTGACCCGCCCTCGGACGACCCCTATATCACGGTGGTGGGAGGAACGACATTGACCACCAGCGGACCGGGCGGTTCATGGGTGGCGGAAACGGTGTGGAATTGGAACAGCACCGGCATTGGAACCAACGCGAGCACCGGCGGCATCAGCACCACTTACTCCATGCCTTCCTGGCAATCCAACGTCAGCATGACGCTGAACAATGGTTCGACGTCCATGCGGAACATCCCCGACGTCGCCCTGACCGCGGACAACGTGTGGGTCGTCGCCGATAATGGCCATTTGGAAGCGCTGGGCGGCACCAGTTGCGCGGCGCCGTTGTGGGCGGCATTCACCGCGCTGGTCAATGAGCAGGCCGTCTCGCGCGGCCAGAAGCCCGTCGGCTTCCTCAACCCGGCCCTCTACGCCATCGGCCGCGGCGCCGGTTATGCCGCCGCCTTCCATGACATCATCACCGGGAACAACACCAACGTCGCCAGTCCAACCAATTTCTTTGCCGTTCCCGGCTACGATCTTTGCACCGGCTGGGGCACGCCTGCCGGGAGTAATTTGATCAACGCGCTGCTTTCGCCGCCCGACCCGCTTCAGGTCTTCCCGGCGACAAACTTCACGGCCGCCGGCGCAACGGGCGGCCCGTTCAGCCCGGGGGCGCAGAACGCGGGTCTGACAAATATCGGCGCGTCTTCGCTTGATTGGGCGGCCGCCAGCACGGTTCCCTGGCTGAGTATCTCTCCTGGCGCTGGTGTGCTCGCGTCGAACGGCGCGGGCACGGTGGCGGTCTTGAGCCTTAATTCCGCCGCCGGCAGCCTTCCGCCGGGAATCCATGCCGCGACAATCTGGTTCACCAATCTGAGCGATGGATTTGCCCAAAGCCGCCAGTGGACCCTCAACGTCTCGATCACGTCTTCCGTGCCCGTGATCCTCAGCCAGCCACGGAGCCAGACGGCGCCGCCCGGAGCGTCCGCGGTTTTCACGGTGATTGCCGCGGGGCAGGAGCCACTGTCCTATCAATGGCGGGAGGACGCCACGAATCTGGCCGACGGCGGCAATATCTCCGGCTCAACCACCGCCGCATTGACAGTCAACAATGTCTCGGCGGCCGCGGCTGGAACTTATTCCGTCGTCGTGAGCAATTCCCAGGGCGTGGCTGCCAGTGCCGGCGCCGTGCTCTCGGTGGCTGCCGTTGCCGCGCCGGGCGTGGCCTTTTCCACGCTGTATTCGTTCACGGGGGCGTCCGACGGCGGCAGCCCCAACGGGCTGATGCAGGAGACCAACGGCAATTTCTATGGCGCCACCCAAAGCGGCGGCACGGATGACTCCGGCACGATCTTCGTGATGACCCCGGCCGGAGCGTTCACCAATTTGTATCTCTTCGACGACGCAGGCATCGGCGGGTTTTCCCCCGGCGCCGGGCTGACGCAGGGAGCGGACGGCAATCTCTACGGAACAACAGAGGAGGGAGGCGCCAACGGCTGGGGAATTATTTTCAAAACGACGACTAATGGCAACCTGAGCACGGTGGCAACCTTCGCGGAGGGCAACGGCGCCGTTCCCAACCAGGCGATGATTTTAGGCGCGGATGGCAATTTCTACGGCACAACCTCATCCGGCGGAGCCAACAACGAGGGTGTGGTCTTCCGTGTGACGCCCGGCGGCGCGCTGTCCGTTTTGGCATCGTTCAACTACCAGAATGGCTTCGATCCAAGCGACTTGACGCAGGGCGCGGACGGAAGTTTTTACGGGACAACTTCCGCCGGCGGGGCCAATGGCGACGGCTCCGTTTTCAACGTCACGACCAATGGAGCGATGACCAGTTTGTTTTCGTTCTCCCATACGAACGGCGGTTTTCTTCCCGCGGCGGGCTTGACGCAGGCGCCGGACGGAAACTTCCACGGAACGACTTATGAAGGCGGCGACTTCGGCGGGGGCACGGTCTTTCGGGTGTCGCCATCGGGCGCGATGACGGTTCTTTATTCGTTTACCGGCGGAACTGATGGCGGCCACCCCGCTGCCAAACTCCTTCTTGCCCCGGACGGCAATTTCTATGGGACGACCGTTTATGGCGGGGTTTGGGGCGACGGCACGGTCTTCAGAATGGCGCCCGGCTACGCGCCCTTCACCCTGGTTTCGTTCGATGGTTATGACGGCGCCAATCCCCAGGCCCCGCTCGTGCTGGGCGCGGATGGCAGTTTTTACGGCACGGCGCAAAATGGCGGCGCGGGCGGCAACGGCGTCATTTTCCGTGTCAATATCAATTCTCCCGCCGTGGAAATCACCGGCCAGCCGCAAGGCCAAAGCGTCTTTCTCGGGGCGAACGCCCTCTTCAGCGTCGCGGTGGCGGGCAATCCCCCCCTGTTCTATCAATGGTCAAGAAACGGGGCGAATTTGAACGACGGCGGCAACATTTCCGGCTCCGCCACCCGCCTGCTGACCATCAGCAACGCCGGCATCGCCGACGTCGCCGTGTACTCCGTCACCGTCAGCAACGCGGCCGGATCGACGGCGGCCAGCGACCCGGCGTTTCTCGAAGTCAACGTGTCGCCGCCGCAAATCATCGCGCCGCCGGCCAATCAGACCGCCTCGTCGGCCGCGAGCGCGGTATTCACGGTGGCCGCCGTGGGAGACCTGCCGCTGTCGTTCCAATGGCAGAGCAATCAAGTGAATTTGAGCGACGGGGCCAACGTCTCCGGCGCCACGACCAGTTCCCTGACTTTAAGCGGACTGACGCAAAGGGACAGCGCCACGTATTCCGTCATCGTGAGCAATGCCGTCGGAACAGCCGTCGCGGAGGCCACGCTGACTGTTTATGCCGTCAGCGCGCCGGGCACCGTCGCGGCTTCGCTCCATTGGTTTACAGGCGGGGCCGATGGCGGCTTTCCCAATGGCCTGACCCTTGGGGCCGATGGCATTCTCTACGGGACAACACAGACGGGAGGGACATACCACGATGGAACGGTTTTCAGCATCACGACCAACGGAGTGTTCCAGACTCTCGTGACATTAAACTATTTGACAAACGGGTCCCTTCCCCAGGCCGCGCTGGCGCAGGGGGCGGATGGAAATTTCTACGGCACGACTGAATCGGGCGGGCCGAATTCGGAGGGCACGGTGTTCCAGATGACCGCCGGCGGCGCGCTCACCACGCTGGTCCTGTTCACCAATGAGGCCAGCGCCAACCCTTATGCCGCGCTGGCGCAAGGTCCAAACGGCAACTTCTACGGCGCGACGGTGAACGCCTTCACCGGGGATGGCAACCTATTCGAAATGACGACGAATGGGACGCTCGATATTGTCTATTCGTTTACAGGCGGGCTGGACGGCAATGAGGCCGTTGGCGGCCTGGCGCAGGGCGCGGACGGCAATTTTTACGGAATGACCGCGGGCGGCGGCGCCCACGGCCACGGCGGTGTTTTCAGGATGACTCCCGCCGGCGCGCTGACCAATTTCTATTCGTTTACCGGCGGCGCCGACGGCTACAACCCCGCCGGCACGCTGGCGCAGGGCGACGACGGCAGTTTTTACGGGGTTACAAAACGCAACGTCGTCAGCGGCTTCACGTTCTACGGCACCATTTTCAAGGTCTCCACCAACGGCACACTGACGACTCTGCATACGCTCAACCCTTATATTGCCGGCGACGGCAGTTACCCATTCGCCGGATTGATTGAGGGAGCGGACGGCAATTTTTATGGCAACACGTATCTTGGCGGCGCCAGCGGTGATGGCACCGTGTTTAGAATCACCTCCGGCGGCGCGTTCGCCACTCTCCTGTCCTTTAACGGCTCCGACGACGGCGCGCAACCGGAAGCCGCGCTGGTGCAGGACGCCGCCGGCAACCTCTATGGAACGACGACTTCCGGCGGTCCGTGGGGGAAAGGTTCGATATTCAAGTTAAGCGTCACATCGGCCCCGCAAATCACTTCCCAGCCGTCCAATCAGACCGCGGCCGCGGGCGCCGAAGTGTCATTCAGCGTGGCCGTCTTCGGCGCTTCACCCTTGAGCTACCAATGGCAGAAGAACGGCGGGAATCTGGCCGATGGCGGCAACGTCTCCGGGTCCGCCGCGCGCATCCTGACCCTCAGCCCTTTGAGCGCCGACGACGCCGGCACCTACTCCGTCATCGTGCGCAACGCGCTTGGCTCGATCGAGAGCGCGGGGGCGCTCCTCGTCGTGGAAACGCCGCCCGTCTTCCAATCCGTCGCGCAAGCCGGGGGAACGCTGACCCTGACATGGAGCGCGATACCGGGTCAAACATACCAGGTGCAATCCACCGCCAGCCTGGCCCCCGCGAACTGGACCAACTTCAACAACACCCTCACCGCCAGCAACGCCGCCTTGAGCGCCTCCTGGCAGATCGGCTCCGCCTCGCAGCAGTTCTACCGCGTCGTCCTGCTGCCCTAAAAGAGGGTGTTAGGGAATTCGAC
>PLGF01000162.1 GCA_003138485.1 Verrucomicrobiales bacterium
TCTACCATTGAACCACACCCGCGTTCTTTAACCCAGCTTACCAGTTCCATGGATCCTGGCAAGTCTTCAATTCGCCGCCCGCTTGCTTCGCGCCGAGGCCCGCCTTATGTGGCTGGCTCGGAAGGCGGCCGGCGCCCGGCTTGTCGCTCCAATTCCCCAACGCGCCGGATGAGTTCCGGCAGGTGTTGCAGCGCGATCATCTGCCGCTTGGCCTGACGATCCGGCTGCGCCGGCGCTCCCAGCCACTTCTCGCCCTCCGGAATGTCGCGCATCACGCCGGATTGCGCGGCGATAATCACTTTGCCGCCGATATTCAGGTGCCCGGCCACTCCCACCTGTCCGGCCAGCGTCGCGTAGCTGCCGATTCGGGTGCTCCCGGCGATTCCCACTTGCGCCACCAGCAGGCAATGTTCGCCCAGGGTCACGTTGTGCGCGATTTGTACCAGGTTGTCGATCTTGCTCCCCTTGCCGATGATCGTCGGGCCAAGGGCGCCGCGGTCGATGGTCGTATTGGCGCCGATTTCCACGTCGTCCTGGATGATGACCTGGCCGACTTGCGGGACTTTGCGGTGAGCGCCTGAGTCAAACACGTATCCAAATCCGTCCGCGCCGATGACCGCCCCGGCGTGGAGGCGCACCCGCCGGCCAATCTCCGTCCGCGGATAGAGCACGACGTTTGGGAACAGGTGCGATTGCGCGCCGATGACGCAGTTGTCGCCCACATGGTTTCCACCGCGCAGAACGGCGTGGGGGCCGATGACGACGTTTTCGCCGATGACGCAATGCGGGCCGATGTGCGCGGCGGGGTCCACGCGGGCCGAGGCAGCCACAACGGCCGAGGGATGGATACCCGGAGGCAATGCGGGTTCGGGAAAAAAGAGGGGCAGCACGCGGGCGAAGGCGATGCGCGCGTTGGCGACGCGGATGAGGACTTTGCGGGCTGTCGCGCGCGGGCCGTCGATGAGAATGGCGGCGGCGGCGCTTTCTTCGGCCTTGAGGAAGAAGTCCTCGTTTTCGGCGAAGGTCAGATCGCCCGCCTTGGCGGTGGTGGCGGGGGCGAAGCCGGTCAAGGGCGTGGCGCCGTCGCCCACGACTTCTCCGTCGAGTTCTTTGGCAATTTGAGCGGCGGTAAACATATATGTGTTCGTTTTTCGAGCGGCTTCAAGCCGCCGGCCGGCTTGAAATTCCGCCCTTACTATAAAGGCCGGCTAATTGACAATTCAATATCAACTTTGCCGGAAATTCCCGCAAAGGTATGAGACTGAACTTTTCGGGGCTCGACCTCACCCCGGCCCNNNGGAGAAGGTTAGGATGAGGGCGATCCCCAAAGAATTCCGTCTCACGCCCTTCCCGCAAAGCCCGGCTTGCATTCTGGCGCCCAAATCCTGATAATCGGGCAACCGAATCAAAAAATTATGTCAAACAAACCTCTCAACGTCGGATTGGTGGGCGGCGGACGCGGCGCGTTCATTGTCCATCCGCATCAGAAAGCGATTCACTTTGACGGCACCCGCCGGGTCGTGGCGGGGGCGCTTTTCCCCGATCCCAAGATCGCGCTGGAAGAAGCGGCCAAATGGCCCTACCCGATCACCGGTTACGGCTCCTACGATGAAATGATCGCCGCGAACCGGATCGTGCCCGAAGATCAAAGGCTCGATTACATCCTCATCGTCACACCCAACTTTGTCCACTTCGATCCCGCGATGAAGGCGATGAAGGCGGGTATTGCGGTCTTCTGCGAGAAGCCCCTTTGCCTGAATCTCAACGAAGCCAATCAACTCGTCAAGACCGCCCGCAAACTGGGCATGCCCTTCGGCGTGGCTCATACGTATTTGGGTCATTGGACCAGCCGCTTGAGCCGTTACATTGTGCGCGGCGGCCTTCTGGGCGAGGTCCGGTGGGTGGACAGCTATTACCTCCAGGGCTGGCTGGCGACCAAGCTCGAAGCCAGCGGCCAGCAACAGGCCTCCTGGCGCGTGGACCCCAAGCGCGCCGGCGGCTCCGGCTGCGGCGGCGACATCGGGACTCACGCCCTCATGCAACTGCGCTACGTCACCGGCCTGGACGTCACC
Source organism: Verrucomicrobiales bacterium (assembly GCA_003138485.1). Taxonomy (GTDB): domain Bacteria; phylum Verrucomicrobiota; class Verrucomicrobiia; order Limisphaerales; family Palsa-1400; genus PLGF01. Next base: position 2,073 of record PLGF01000162.1, read on the forward strand.
GCCGTTTCCGCTCAACTGGAAACCTACGTCGAAGGCCGCCAACTGGACGACCATTTCACGATCTATTGCAAACTGAGCAACGGCGGCAAGGCCCTGGTGCGCGCCTCGCAAATTTGCATCGGCTACAAGAATGACCTGGGCATCGTCATCGCCGGAACGAAAGGCTCGCTCCGCTGGCGCCAGGAAGAACCGGAGTGCCTGACCATCTGTCTGGCCAACCAACCTGACCGCACCTATTGGCGCGGCGCCGTCACTCCCGGAGACGGCTTCCTGCCCAAAGACATGCCCGCCGATCTCATGGCCGAGCCGACTCTTCCCAGCGGCCACCCGGAAGCGTTTCACGACGCCTTCGCGCGGCTCCATCGCTGCTTCGAAGCGGACGTGCGCCAGTGGAAGGCCGGCGGGAAATATGCCAACGACGGCGCCAAATACGCCAGCATTGAGGACGGGTGGATGGGCATCGCCTTCATCGAAAGCTGTGTCAAGAGCAGCGCCAAGAAAGGCGCATGGACCGCTCTGCCGCGGAAGGTCTGATCCGCCCGCGCCCGGATGTGTCAGGTATATTATGCGCCGCCCCTCCGGGGCGGCGCCAGTTTGCTGTGCCGGATGCCGTACAGGACATAGACCACCATTCCAATTAGAAACCAAACGATCAGCCGGCGCCACGTCGGCCAGGGCAATGCGGACATCAGCCAAAGGGCCGAAAAAGCGCCCGCTGGGGCGACAAACCACACCCAGGGAGCTTTGAATCTGCGCGGCAGTTCCGGCTCCCGCACGCGCAGCACGAGAATCCCGACCGATACGACCACAAAGGCGAGCAGCGTTCCAATCGAGCAAAGGCTCCCCGCGTCACGGACGTTTAGAACAGCCGCGAAAAAGGCCACGAACAATCCCGTGATGATGGACCCCAGCCACGGGGTCTGGAAGCGGGGATGGACCCGGCTGATCACGGGCGGCAGCAGGCCGTCCCGGGCCATGCTGTAAAAAACGCGCGATTGGCCCAGCAACATCACCAGCACCACCGACGACAGCCCTGCAATGGCTCCCAGTTTAATCAACCGGCCCATCCATCCCATCCCCGCGTGGTCCGCCGCCAGCGCGATGGGATCGGGCACGTCCAATTGCTGGTAGGGAACCACGCCGGTGGCAATCGCGGATACCAGGATGTAAAACACCGTGCAGAGCAGCAATGAGCCGATGATGCCGATGGGCATGTCCCGCTGCGGATTTTTTGCCTCCTGCGCCGCCGTGCTCACCGCGTCAAAACCGATGTAGGCGAAAAACACGATCCCGCCGCCCGTCCAGACGCCGCTCCAGCCGAAATGCCCGGCCTGGCCGGTGTTCGGCGGGATGAACGGATGCCAGTTGGCCGGGTTGATCGCATGGGCGGCGCCGACGATGAAAAGCAGGACGACGCCGATTTTTACGATGACGATGACACTGTTAAAGTTGGCCGATTCCTTGATTCCGATCACCAACAGCGTCGTCACGATGAAGATTATGATGACGGCGGGAAGATTGAACATCGCGGTGACGTGGGGCAGGGAGCCGGGATCAATCCCAGCCTTCTGGATTTGTTCGGCCAGCGGGCCAAGAGCCGTCCAGCCCGCCCTGGTTTTCAACGCCGCCGCCAACGTCGCGGGCAGATCAACCAACTCCGTGCCGCGGGCGGCCGACAACTGCGCCGGCAGGTTGATTCCAAAATCGCGCAGGAAAGAGACCACGTACCCCGACCAGCCGACGGCCACGGTAATGGCTCCCACGGCGTATTCCAGAATCAGGTCCCACCCAATGATCCAGGCAAAGAGTTCCCCCAGTGTCGCGTAGCCGTAGGTATAGGCGCTGCCGGCCATGGGCACCAGCGAGGCAAATTCGCTGTAACAAAGCGCCGCGAAAATGGACGCGATACCCGCGGCTATGTAAGAAAGAACCACGGCCGGCCCCGCATTCTGGGCGGCGACAGTTCCGGTGAGCACGAAAATCCCGGTGCCGATAATCGCGCCGATCCCCAGAGTCGTCAGATTGAGGGCGCCCAGGGCGCGTTTTAGACTGCGGTCCTCCTCCGCCTCGGCTTGCAGGGCCGTGACGCTTTTTCGCCGTAATAAGTTCATTGCATTTGTTCTTTAAGACTCTGTTTTGAAAATTTCATTTTTTTAACGTTCCGGCCCGGCCAAACTAGAGGATGACCCGCCCGGATACAACGCTGAAAACATCCGGAATCGGCCCTTGATCGAAAGCGGCGCTGTCGCGCGCGCACTCCACGACGCTTCGCGCTCAGGGTGCGCTCCCGATCCGCCGCCAGGTCTTGGAGTGCGGAACGCAGTTCCGCTTTGGCCCCGAACGCGATTTTGCCTTTTCCACCATTTTCTTTGAACTTTTCACCTGGCGTATGCGACGTACCATGATGAATACAGGTGAGCATAACCGATGACATTGGCGGCCGCACCGAAGACCTGAAGCGGATTTATCAGGAAACCGGGCCGGAATTGCTCGCCTATTTCCGACGGCGCCACGGCAGTCCCGAATTGGCCGAGGACTTGTTGCAGGAAACCTTCGCCGCCGTCATGCGCCATCCCCGGCGGCTTCTCCAGGCCGATTGCCCGCGCGCCTACCTTTTTGGCGTCGCCCGCAATATCAGCGCGACCGCCCTGCGCCAGGCCCATCCGGCCGACGCGCCGCTGGCGGACGCAGTCGCCGAGGCGGAGACGCCCGACCCGCGTTTGGACGCGATGCGCGAGGCGATTGGCCGGCTCGACCCCGCCTTGCGCCAGGTCCTCCAACTGCGGCTGCGCGAGGAGATGGCCTACGAGGAAATCGCCCGGTTTCTCAACATCCCCGTCGGCACGGTCCGGTCGCGCCTCCACTATGCTGTCAAGAATCTTCGCCAGGCCCTGGTGGCCGCGCCCAATTTATGAATGAAGAAATCATCGAAAGACTGCTCATCGACAAAGCTTCCGGCGAATTGCCGGCGGACGCGTCGGCGTTGCTGGATGCCTGGCTGGCCCGCGAGCCGGATGCCAGGGCGCAGGCAAGGCAAATCGACGAGACGTTGCGCCTGGCCAAACTCGCCCTTGCCGGCCCCGCCGAAACCGCCCTCCTTCGGCCGCGCTTCCAGCCGCCCGCCTGGTTTCGGCGGGCCGCCCTCATGGCCGCCTGTTTCGCTGCGGGTCTCGGCCTGGGACTGTTCCTGCTCCGCCAGCCGGCGCTCGCGCCGCCGGCCGCAAGCTTTGCGGCGGCCAGTGACGCTGGTTTCTGGTCGTCGAGCCGCTTGCGCGCCTCAAGTTCAATCACCGGCGCGCCAGGCGCGAAGTTCAGCGCGCAAGGGGCAAGGTTGATTTGGAAATCTCCGGTCACAAGACCACAAACCGAAACGTCCTCATAAAAAGGTTGCAAAATATGAAATCAATTCTAATGACTGCTGTGGCGGGTCTGTTGCTTCTCACCGCGGGCTGCGGCGTGCAGCGCATCGTCTGGTCGCCAGACGGCGAGCGCGCGGCGGTCCTTGGCGAACAGGGCCTCTGCTTCTCCGACCCGGATGGGAAATTGTCCGGCGTGCTGGTTTCCAACGTGGCCATGGCCGCGTGGTTTCCCGACTCGCGCAAGCTGGCGCTGATCCGCAGCACCGATGCCCGCTCCTGGGCGGACCTCCAGTCCCACCTCCGCCCCGGCGACCGCGATCAATTCGTTCAACAGGGGCAAATGGTCCTGAAGGATCTGGATGCCGGACACGATTGGAAAGCGGCGCTCAACGGCCTCGATCATCCTGAAGCCGTTGCCATCTATTTGAAGAGCCTTGATGGCGTCAAGGAGAAGGCAGGCGCAAGCTGGGGGGACCTGGACACGAAATCGGCGGCTGTTTATGAACTATTCGTGGGCGCCATAAACGACGGGCAAGTCACCCTTGGCCCGGTCCTGGTTCAGACTCTGCGTCAACCACTGCCTCTGGGCCTGAGGGTTTCTCCCGCCGGCAACGCCATCGCCATGACCACCGACGGCGGCAAACGGCACGGCGCCCGCCTGGCAGTCGTCCCGTCCGACGGCTCGGCTCCGGAACAAATCGTCTCCGAGGAATCCTGCGCGCATCCGGATTGGACCAAGGATGGCCGTTGCCTGGTCTATATCAACGCCTCGGGCGCGATGACCAGCGACGACGACATGCGCCTGGGATCGTTGACGCGCCGCCAGGTCATCAATGCCGCCGGGGCCGTCGAAATCCAAACCAACCACGAAGATTTGGCCGGCATGTTATTTGACAACAGCCTCGGCGCGCGTTGTTTGAGCGACGGCCGCATCCTTTTCATTGCCCTGGACCTGCAATTGCCCATCACCGGGCCGGACATGCCGCAACGCACCCAGATTTTTTCACTCGATCCCCGGCACGAGACGACTCTTACCCGGCTGATCCCTCACAGTGTCATGGAGAATCTGCCGCAAGGCATCGGGTTCTTCGAGATCAGCCCGGACGAAAAGAAGGTGCTCATGGCCGGCTCCAAGGGATCGGTCGCGGTGCTGTCCCTGGCCGATGGCAATGTGACCCTGCTCCAGGCCGAAGCCAACGACGACGCCCAGTCCTACCCATCCTGGCGCGGCAGCGACGAAGTTTGTTTCCTGTCCTCCAGGCCGACCAATTCCGCCGGACACGAGTGGGAAGTGACGCTGTGGAAAAACGGCACCAACCGGGTGATCAGCGCCGATTGGCCCGCCGAGTTCAGAAAAGGGTTCCTGGAAAAATAATCACAGCTTCGCGTCCGTCCGCAGCAGGCCGTAAATGGCGTGATCGACAAAACGATCGTTGAGCCACTCCGACTCGCGGCAGATGCCTTCGAAGCCGAAGCCCAGCCGTTCGGGAATCGCGCGGCTGCGGCCGTTTTCGATGGCGCAACGAATGCTCACCCGGTGCAAGCCCAGAGTGTTAAACCCGTGTCCTATAACTGCCCGGCAGGCGTCGGTCATGAGGCCGCGGCCCTGATGCGAGGCGGCCAGCCAGTATTCCAGCGAGAATGCCCGGTGCTGCCAGTCTATCCCGTGCCAGTTGATCATCCCGCACAGTTTCCCTTGCTCCCATATTCCGGCGTGGTAACCCTGGTTCAGCGCAAATTGCCGCAAACATAAGTTGATATAATTTGAGGCGTCAGCCACTGTCCGCCGTTGATCCACCCAATTGAGCCATTGGCGCAAGTAAGCGCGGTTGGCTTCGAGCAAATCACACAGCTCCTGCGCATGGCGCTGTTCAACCAGCGCCAAGTCCACCCCTTCCCGCAATGGACACCGAAACATGGCGTCATCCTACAGCGCGCGCGCCGCCAGGCAAGGTTTTCAGCCGCGGCGCAGCCCGCTATTGTCGAGATTGTCTTGCGTTCGGGCCAAAGCGGCGCTGTCGCGCCGCACTGGAGTTTGGACATTTTGGCAAAGATGCTCTGTGTGAAAGGTCTCAAGTTGGATCGCCAGTGGTGCTGCCCATCGTGCTCTGGCAGACAATCCTTTCAGGATTGGTTTCTGAATCCGGCAATAAAATGTCCAAACTCCAGAGCACTCCTTTGCGGTGCAGCCCAACAATTTGTTCCGTCTGCGCGAGAGCGCTGCTTTCCTCTCAGCCGCCCAGCGTGCTCGGGTCGTTGACGTCGCCCTTGTTGAAATCCACGTAAGCCTCTGTCAAATCGGCCGCGTACATCAGCGCCTCGCCGCCGCCCAGGTTTAAATTGATGTGCAGATCGAACGCGGCAGCCGTCGTGATCGCGCACAGCGACCGGAACGGCGTCGCTGTCGGACGTCCGCCTTTCAATGAAAACAACACCTTCCGGCCGCCCGGCGCGCTATAGCCCACATCGATCCGGCTCTCCTCAATCGTGGCCGTGGAATAACCCAGCGCGCACAGGATGCGGCCCCAATTGGGGTCGCCACCGCACCAACTGGTCTTGACCAGCGCGCTGTTGGCAACCGCCCGCGCCGCCGCCTCCGCCTCCCCGCCGGTTTTCGCCCCGCGCACCCGCACCGTCACAAAGCGCGAGACGCCCTCTCCGTCAAGCACAATCTTCTTCGCCAATTCCAGCGTGACGTGGTCCAGCGCCTCTTGAAACACGGCCAGGTCCCGCGACCCTGCTCGCGGCGGCGCGTTCCCGGCCTTCCCATTGGCCAGCAGCAGCACGGTGTCGTTGGTGCTCATGTCCCCATCGACCGTGATGCGGTTGAAGCTTCGCGCCACCGCCGCGTCCAGCGCCGTCCGCAGCGTTGCGGCGTCCAGCGCGGCGTCGGTTGTCAGGAAACAAAGCATCGTCGCGTGAAGGGCCGGACGCTTACCCGATGCGCTCATGCCCGGCTGGATCATGCCGGCGCCTTTGCACATCCCGCCCAGCCGCGCGGTCCGCCCGCCAATTCGGAATTCGACCGCGATCTCCTTGGGCCGCGTGTCGCTGGTCATGATCGCTTCCACCGCGTGTCGCGCGCCCTGGCGCGTGGCCTCGATCTGGCCCGCGGCCAGCAAAATTCCCTTCTTGACGTTCTCCATCGGGAGCCGCACGCCGATGCGCCCCGTGGATGCGACCAGCACGTCCTCCGCGCTGATATGGCGTCCGGCCAGGGCCGCCGCAGTAATGCCGGTCATGGCCTGGGCGTCGCGCAGGCCCTGCCGCCCGGTGCAGGCGTTGGCGTTTCCCGAATTGATCACCACCGCCCGCGCCAGGCCGCGCCGCACGCGTTCGAGGCACACCTTGACAGGGGCGGCGCACACCTGGTTGGTTGTAAACGTGCCGGCGACCGTCGCCGGCGTCTCTGAGACCAGCAGGGCGAGGTCGCGCTTGACGCCTTTGTTGGAGCCTTTGCCCGTGCCAAGCCGCTTAATATCGCAGAACACGCCGCCCGCCAGGAACCCTTGCGGAGCGGTGACCGAGCCTTCAATTGTTTGCCAGTTCATTTTTTTCACAGGAGCCAACGACAAAACCGCAATTTCCCGCTGGTGTCAAGGGTTGGACTGTGGGGCGAAGGCGTGGAGAGGATACTCCTGGCCGCATTCCAGGCAGCGCGTGGCGTTGAAGATCATGCCGCAATTGGGACACACACCCCGCGTTGCGAAGATGTCGAACCGGCGCTGGCAATGGCCGCAAATCCAGAAATCGCCCGCGGGCGGCGCGGCGTGGCAGCCCGGACAGATCACGTTCTGCTGTCGCGGCGCCGCCGCCACCCGCGCCATCGCCCGCGCTTGTTGAAGCCCGCTCCAGCATTGCAACAGGGCGAACACCGCTATGATCCCCAGCCACGGCGTGCGGATGGCGAAGATCAGCAGCGCGGCGATGGCGATGATGCCAATCACACTGGCAATCATCAGGCTGCGCGCCCGCCCGACCATGAACCACAGGATCGAGCGCAGCACCTGGCCGCCGTCCAGCGGATAAATGGGCAGCATGTTGAACACCAGCAACATGAGGTTGATCCACCAAAGATTGGTGATGAACTCGTAAAGATTGGGCTGCGCCATCACCCACGGCTGCCCGCGCCCCAGCAGGCACAGCGCGCTCAGAATGGGAAACAGCAGCGCGTTGACCAGCGGCCCGGCGGCGATGCTCCACAGCGTCGCTCCGGGACGCTGCGGCGGGTTCACGTAGGCCACTCCCCCCAGCGGCCACAGCACAATTTGATCCGCCTTGCCTCCCACGCTCCTGCACGCCAGCGCATGCCCGAACTCATGCAGCAGCACGATGACGAATAGCGCCAGATACTCCAGCACGCACCAGATGTCCGATGTGTAAAGCCCCTTGCGGTAACTGATCTGATACACGGCCACCAAAAACCACGACCAATGCAGGAAGACATTGACTCCCGCGAATTTAAACAAATGAAACGAACCATTGCGAGTCGGCAACATATTCAAAAGCCAGAGTCTCTGTGTGAACCGGCCAATCGTCAAGCAAGCTTACCACGCCAGGGCCACGCCGCCAGCCCGCCGGTCAGCGGCGCCCAGCAACGACTTGCCATCCGGCGCCAGACCCACCGCCTGCGCCGCCCCCAAACCCCCAACCTTGCGCAGCCGATGCCCACGCTGTGTCAGCGCCAGCACCAATCCCGGCGCAAACTCGGGTTCCATCAGCACTTCGTCCGGCTCCCATTGGTCATGATACTTGGGCTGGTCGATGGCCGTTTGCGCGTCCATTCCCAAATCCACCATGCTGACAATGTTGAGCAATGTCTGGCTGATGATCGCCGGACCGCCCGCCGCGCCGAGCGCCGCGATCGGCCGCCGATTCTTGAGCAGTATGACCGGGCTCATGCTCGATGCCGGACGCTTGCCCGGCGCGATGGCATTGACCTCGCCGCCAACCAGCCCGTAATAGTTGCCTGCCCCCGGTTGCGCGGTAAAATCGTCCATCTCGTTGTTCATCACCACACCTGTTCCGGGAATGACAACCTTCGAACCAAAATGCGTGTTGAGCGTCGCCGTCAACGCCACCCAGGTCCCCTCCGCGTCGGCGGCTGAAACATGCGTCGTGTGTTTGGGAAGGATGGCGGCCGCGGCGTCCGCCGGAGCGCCGTGGATCACGCCTGTCGCGGCGTGGGTCAAATCTATCTTTGCCGCGCGCGCGCGGGCATAATCCGGGCGCGTCAGAGAGGGCGGCACGGCCGCGAAATCCGGGTCCGCCAGCCAGGCCGCCCGGTCGGCGCACGCCAGCTTCATCGATTCGATGATGAAATGCGCGCGGTCGAAGGGCGTGAAATGCGGGTCGGCGAAATTGCGGGTTGCCAGCATATTGAGCATTTCCAGAAGCGCGCCGCCGGCGCTCGGTGGTGGAAAGGTGACAACTGTGCAATCCCGGTAATCGGTCGAAATGGGCTGGCGCACGACGGCGCGATAGTTCAGGAAGTCGGCCGCCGTCAGCAGGCCGCCATTGGCCCGCATCCATGTCTCAACGGCCTGCGCGAACGGGCCGCCGTAAAACCAGCCCGGCCCGTTCTCCGCGATGGCGCGATACGTCCTGGCCAGCGCCGGCTGCCGAAGAATTTCCTTTTGACTGTAAGGCGCCCCGCCCGGCTTGAGGAAAACGGCGGCGCTGGCGGGAAACTTTACAAGCGCGGACGCCGCGTTGCTCAGGGCGGCGGCGTAGGGCTTGTTCACTTGAAATCCTTCCTCCGCGACGCGGGCGGCCGCCAGGAGATGCGTCTTGAGGGGAAGTTTGCCGGCGGACTTCAGGGCCAGATCGTAGGTCGCCAGCGCCCCCGGCGTGCCGCTGGCCAGCGTTCCCTCGCGGCTCAACGCCGCCACTGCCTTGCCTTCGCGCACGAACATGTCCCGCGTCGCGGACCGCGGCGCCGTTTCCCGCCCGTCGATGCAGAGAAACTGGCCGTTGGCCCGGCGGATGAGGATGAAACAGCCGCCGCCGATCCCGGAATTGTAACCGTTGACCACTCCGAGCGTGAGCGCCGCCGCCACCGCCGCATCGACCGCGTTGCCTCCCGCTTTCATCGCGTCGATTCCTGCCTGGCTGGCGATGCGGTCCACCGTCGCCACCGCGCCGTGGGGGCCGATGGCTGATTGCGCACCCGCGGTCGCAGCCGCCAAAAAAAGCAGGAGGGCCGGCAGGCAGGTCAATTGGCGCAGGGCCTTGGTCATTCCTTGTCCCGGCGCGGGAACAGCGGGAATACTTCGCCGATGAGGTGGCCGGCGGGGAGCGGCGGAGGCATCGCGGCCAAATGAGTGTTGACCTCCGCGAACCCAAGCTGCCGCTGCAATTTCTCCGCCGCGCCGGGCATCACCGGCCAGAGGAGAATTCCCAACGCCCGGCAGACTTCGGCCAGCGTCCGCAGGATGTCGTCCAGGTCGCCAGCGCGCGCCGGGTCTTTGGCGATTTTGAACGGGCTGGTTTGGTCGATGTACTGGTTGGCCCGCGTCACCAGCGCCACCGCGTGACGCAGGGCCTCTTGCAGCGCGTTGGCGCGATAGGCGGCGACGGCGCGCGACCAGGTCTCTTCGGTTTCGCGCGCCAATTGGTGGGTCCCGCCCGGCACCGCGCCATTGCGATAGCGCTGGATCATCGAGAGCGAGCGGTTGACAAGATTGCCCAAGCCGTTGGCCAGTTCCGACTGGTAACGCGACCGGAAGCCCGCATCGGTCCAATTCCCATCCGGCCCGATGTCCAGTTCCCGAACCAGATAATAGCGGAAAGCGTCCAGACCCCAGGCGTCGATGACGGCCAGCGGGTCCACCACGTTGCCCGTGCTTTTGCTCAACTTCTGCCCATCCTTCTGCCACCAGCCGTGGACCAGGATTTGGCGGGGCAGGGGCAAACCCATCGCCTTGAGCATGATCGGCCAATAGACGGAGTGGAACTTCAGAATGTCTTTGCCGATGACGTGCAGATCCGCCGGCCACGCCAGAAGGCCGGGGGCCGCCGGGGGCGCGGAGGGCGCCAGCCCCTGGCGCACCACAGGGTCGCCAAGTGCGAACGGGACGCTGATATAGTTGACCAGCGCGTCGAACCAGACCCAGGTGACAAAGCCGGCGTCGAACGGGAGCGGGATGCCCCACTTGAGGCGCGCGGCGGGACGGCTGATGCAAAGGTCTTCCAGCGGCTCGTTTTTGAGAAAGCCCAGCACTTCGTTGCGCCGGTAATCGGGCGCGATGAACCCCGGATTGCTCTCGATGTGCCCGATGATCCAGTCCTGGTGGGCGCTGAGTTTAAAGTAGTAATTCTCCTCCTCCAATTCGACCACTTTGCCCCACGACGCGTCAAAACTCCCGTCCGGCAGCCGGTCCTTCTCTGTCAAAAATGTTTCCGCCGTCGCGGAATAAAACCCGCGGTAGGTGGCCTTGTAGAACTGGCCCTGGCCGTGCAGCTTGGAGAGAATCGTCTGCACCACCTCCTTGTGCCGCGCCTGGGTTGTCCGCACGAAATCGTCGTTGGACAGGCCCAGTTTGCGCGCCAGGTCCTGCCAGCTTGCCGCCAGAGCGTCGCAATAGGCCTGCGGGTCCTTTCCTTCCGCCAAGGCGGCCTGCTGCACCTTTTGCCCGTGCTCATCCACGCCCGTCAGGAAAAACACCTCCTCGCCCGCCGCCCGCCGCGCGCGGGCGATGACATCGGACACGACCTTCTCGTAAGCGTGGCCCAAATGGGGCTGCCCGTTGACGTAGTCAATGGCCGTGGTTATGTAAAAGCGTTTGCTCATCGCCCCAAGATTGGCGGGTGCGCCGCCAAATTCCAAGCACCAACCAGCCCGCGCGCGCATCTCATTTTCCAGCAATCCGATGGACCCAATCTGGAAATGACTAATGTCTAAGCACCAATGACGAAAGAATGACGAAGCCCGAATGACTAAAGCGGCTTTGAGCGGCCATTTTTCCTCATTGAGTCATTTGAGCATTCTTTCGTCATTAGGTTTTCGTCATTCGTCATTTTCCCTGGCTCGGCCCGTTGGCTGCTCCGGCTTAGGAGGCGTAAATAAATTAAGGTGGCAAGATGACGCCGGGATTTTGGCGGCTGGCAAGGCGCGACGAAGGAGAATATCCCTCGTGGATCTTCGACTGAGGAGCAACGCCGCCAGCCGCCAAAAGAACCAGTCAGCTTGCCACCTTAATTTATTTACGCCTCCTTATGTCCAGGAATTGAGATGCGCACGCCCCATCTTGCTTCGCGCGGGTATTCGATTATATTATGCGCGAGATGAATATCTTTTTGGCGATTCTTGTTTACCTGGTCATGGCGGTCATCCTGGTCGCGGGCGTTGTGCTGGCTGTCAAGGGAACCTTCTGGCTGCTCATTCTGGCCGCGCTCGGCTTCGTCCTGGGCGTCACCAAAATCTCCATTCTCCGCCAATAGGCCGCCGGGGCGGCGCCCGCGGGCTGATACGCCTTGGAGAGGCTCAAGCCCCGGATGCCGGGGCCTCATGGCCGGCGGGCGGCGGCGCTTCCACTTCTTCCAGGCCGGCGGCGGCGCGCCAGCGTTTGGCCCGGCGGCTGAGTCTTCCCATGTAAAGATAGATCACCGGGGTCGTGTAAAGTGTCAAACATTGTGAAACCAGCAGGCCGCCCACGATCGCCACGCCCAGCGGACGGCGCAGTTCGGAGCCGTTGCCGTTTTGCAAAGCCAGGGGCAGGGCGCCCAGGAGCGCGGCCATGGTCGTCATCATAATGGGGCGGAAGCGCAGCTTGCAGGCCTTGTAAATGGAATCCTCGGGGGTCAGATGCTCCTCACGCTCGGCGTCCAGGGCGAAGTCAATCATCATGATGGCGTTTTTCTGGACAATGCCAATGAGCAGGATGATCCCGATGAGGGAGACGAGCGAGAGATCCACATGGAAGAGCATCAAGGCGAGCAAAGCGCCCACGCCCGCGGAGGGAAGGCTGGAAAGAATGGTGACGGGATGAATGTAGCTCTCGTAGAGGACGCCCAGAATGATGTAGATGACCACGACGGCAGCCAGGATGAGAAGCGGTTCGGTTCGCAGGGACGACCGGAATTCCGCGGCGCTGCCGGAGAAACTGGTCGCAATCGTTTCAGGCAGTTTGATTTCCTTCTCGGCGGCGGCGATGGCCTTGACGGCGGCGTCCAGCGAACTGTTGGCTCCCAGGTTGAAGGAGAGCGTCACGGCGGGGAACTGGCCCTCGTGCAAAATGACCAGCGGGACCGTGACCGGCTTGACCGAGGCAAACGCGCCCAGCGGCACCATTCTGCCGGTGGTGGATTTGACGTAGATTTTGTCCAGCGCCGCGCTGTTGAGTTGATAGTTGGGTTCCGCTTCCAGGACGACCCGGTATTGGTTGAGCTGCGTGAAAATGATCGTGACCTGGCGCTGGCCGAATGCGTCGTAGAGCGAGTCGTCAATGGCCTGCGGAAGGATGTTCAATTGGGACGCTTTGTCGCGGTCAATCTGCACCTGCAGGCCCAAGCCCTTGGATTGTTGATCGCTGGCCACGTCCGCCAGCTCCGGCGAGGCGGACAGCGCGGCCACCAGACGCGGAGCCCATTGGCCCAGTTCCTGTTCGTCGGCGTCCTGCAACGTGTACTGGTATTGGGTCCGGCTCACCCGGCTGTCGATCTGCACATCCTGCACGGCCTGCATGAACAGGGAAATCCCCTCGATGGGCCGGGTGGCCTGGCGCAACCGGCCAATGACCTCCGCCACCTCTGAGCGCCGCTGCTCGCGGGCTTTGAGGCTGATGTAGAGCCGGCCGGAGTTGGCGGTCGGATTGACCGTTCCAGCGCCGACAAACGACGCCACGCTGGCCACGTCGGGGTCCTTGGCCACCACTTCGGCCACGCGGCGCTGGCGTTCGACCATCGCCTGGAAGGAAATGGACTGGGCGGCATCGGTCACGCCCACGATCATGCCCGTGTCCTGCAACGGCAGAAGGCCCTTGGGGATCACGACATACAGCCAGACTGTCCCGATGAGCGTGGCCACCGCGACCGTCAAGGTGAGCGGCTGGTGCGACAGCACCCATTTCAGGCCGCCATCGTAGAGGGCCAGGAATCCCTGGAAGAATCTCTCCGACCCATGCCAGAGCCGTCCGTGCCGCTTTTCATTTTGAGGGCGCAGCAGGCGGGAACACATCATCGGCGTGAGCGTGAGCGAGACGATCATCGAAACCACCACGGCCGCGCTCATGGTGATGGCGAATTCGCGGAACAAACGCCCGACAATGCCCGACATGAAGATCAAGGGTATGAACACGCCGATGAGGGAAAGGCTCAGGGAGACGACCGTGAAGCCGATTTGCCTGGCTCCCTTGAGCGCGGCGACCATGGGCGGGTCTCCCGCTTCAATGAAGCGGACGATGTTCTCGATCATGACGATGGCATCGTCCACCACGAAACCGGTGGAGATGGTCAGCGCCATGAGCGAAAGATTGTCCAGGCTGAATCCAAGAAGGCACATCAGTCCGAAGGTGCCGACGATGGCCAGAGGGAGGGCGACGCTGGTAATGACCGTCGCCCACAGTGTGCGCAGGAACAGGAAGATCACCATGACCACCAGGGCGATGGTGAGCAGGAGGGTGAATTGAACGTCGCGGATGGAGGCGCGGATCATCTCAGTGCGATCGCTGAAAACCTTGATGTTGATCGAGGGCGGGATCGACGCCCGCAGGCGGGGGAGCAAGGCTTTGACGCGGTCGGCTGTCTGGATGATGTTGGCGCCGGGCTGGCGCTGGATGTCCACGATCACGGCGGGATTATTGTTGACCCATCCCGCCAGATGGACGTTTTCCACGTCGGCGACGACCTCGCCGATGTCCTTGAGGCGGACCGGAGAGCCGTTGATGACGGTGACGATGACGTTGCCGAAATCGGCGGCGGAGAAAAGCTGGTCGTTGGCGCCGATGGCATAGGCCTGCTGGTGCCCGTCAAAGCTGCCTTTGGGGAGATTGATGTTGTTCAGCATGAGGGCGCTGCGGACGTCTTCCAGACCGAGGCCCAGACTGGCCAGGGCGGAGGGATTGATGCGCACGCGGATGGCCGGTTTCTGATTGCCTTCGATGGTCACCAGGCCCACCCCGGTGACTTCGCTGAGTTTTTGGGCCAGAACGGTGTCGGCCAGGTCGTTGACCTTGGCCAGGGGTAGTTCCTTGGAGGTGAGTTGGAGGGTGAGGATCGGGGTGTCGGCGGGGTTGACTTTGTTATAGACGGGGGGATTGGGCATGCCGCCGGGCAGCACCCCGCTGGCCGCGTTGATGGCCGCCTGCACGTCTTGGGCCGCGGAGTCTATATTCCGCTCCAAGGTGAACTGGAGCGTGATGCTGGCGGTTCCAAACGCGCTGATGGAGGTCATTTGGGACAGCCCGCTGATCTGGCCGAATTGCCGCTCCAAGGGCGTGGTCACCGAAGATGCCATGACTTCCGGACTGGCGCCGGGATATTGCGCAATCACCTGAATGGTTGGGAAATCCACAGGCGGCAACGCGGAGATCGGCAACAGTTCATAGCCCAGGAATCCCAGAAGCAGAACCCCCGCCATGAGCAGTGAGGTGGCGATGGGACGCCGAATGAATGGCTCTGAGATGCTCACGCGCCGGCTTCTTTGGGCGGATGGTCGCCGGGCAGGCGGCCGCTTGTGCCGCCAGTCCCGCTCCGGTTGCCCTGGACTGGGGCCACCGGAGTAGCGGCAGGATGATCGGCCTCCCGCACACTCACTTTGGAACCGTCCTCCAAGCGGTATTGGCCGTCCACAACGATTTCCTGCCCCTCTGTCAATCCCTTTGCCACCAACGCCCAGTCGTCTTGCATCTGTCCTACTGTCACGGGCGTCAATTTCACTGTCATATTGGTTCCCTCCCGGACGATGACGAAGACGTACTCGCCCTCCGGACCGCGCTGAATGACATTCTCCAGGACGACCAATCCGTTGGTCTTCTCAACCAGGACGCGCGGATTGACGAACTGGCCGGGCCAAAGGCGGAGGTCCTGGTTGGCAAAGGCGGCCTTGAGTTTGATGCTGCCGGTGGTCGTGTCAATCTGGTTGTCAATGACCGCCAGCGTTCCGGTGTCCAGGACGGTTTTATTGTCGCGATCCAACGCCAGGACGGTGACGGGGCCTTGGGCCATTTTGCGGGCGATGACGCCAACGTCCTGCTCCGGCAGGGTGAACACGACAAAGATCGGACGCAATTGGGTGATCATCACCAAGCCGTTGGTGTCGGTCGTATGAACGATGTTGCCCTGATCCACCAAGCGGACGCCGCAACGGCCCTCCAGCGGCGAATTGATGGTGGTGTAATCCAGTTGGACTTGGGCGCTGTCGATTCCGGCTTGATCGGCCTGGACAGACCCTTCCAGTTGATCGACCAGCGCTTGTTGAGTCGCCAGGCTTTGCTCGGTGACGATCTTGTCTTTGACAAGGTCCTGGTCGCGGCGCAGATCGACTTTCGCGTTGGCCAATTGCGCTTGGTCTTGCTTTTTCCTGGCTTGCGCCTGTTCGAGCGCCGCCTTGTAGGGCAGGGGATCGATCTTGGCCAGCAAGTCCCCCATCCGCACATCCTGCCCCTCGGTAAAAGCCACGCGGTTCAGTTGCCCATCCACACGCGTCTTGACGGTCACGGAGTTGAAGGCCTGAACCGTGCCCAGGCCATCCAGGTAAATTGGCACCTCCCGGCGCGTCACCCTTCCGACGGAAACCGGAATGGTGGCATCGGCCCGCCCGCGGGCGATCGTCCGGGCTATGGCCTGGGACTGACGGTAATGGATGAGCCAAACGATTCCGCCCATAAAGAGCACAGCCAGGATGATGGGGACAAGGCCAGAAACGCCGCGCGGGCCTTTGGACGGCTTGTTTGTCAGCATACGTTTGTCAGTTTCACAGTTCTCCTCAGACCTGGAATGCCGGGAAAAGATTCATGCAATAACCCAAGGGCGCCCTCAAGGAGGAGTCTGGACCGGATGCATGTTGGCAGGGCCGGTCACCGGCAGCGGCTCGCCGCCTGGAGGATTGATGCTCTCGCTCTTGACGTAGGCGCTCTGGCGCACGATCAACTCGTTCATCAGCGCCGTCGGGGATTCGTACTTGGTAAATCCTTCGGGCGGATAGAATAGTTCGGGCGCCGGCAACTCCAGACGGACGTTGGTGAAATCCAGGGTCAACCCCGGCCCGCCGCCGACCTGCGCAATCCGCATCGGGAACCGTTTGAGGTCCTCGGCTTGCCAGACCATATACCGGACCGAGGAACCATCGCTGGACTGGAGGATCGCTTCGAGACGCCGGCACGGGTGGCCGCCCGCCTGTTCTTCAGTTGCGCCGCTGGTGTTCCAGGCGATGTTGGTCACTTGGACTCTGGACATCACCGGCGCGTAAGCTTGCAATGGATCGCTCAAAATATAGCCCGTGTTCCTGTCCTCGTGCCAGATGAAAAACATCCCCCCTTCGCTTCGGGCGTGTTTTCCCTTCACGCCGGTCTGCGGCTGGAAGATGAGCCGCCCCTCGCGCTCGAGCAGGTCGCCGGACATCTGCCGCCGTTGCCCGTCCCGCTGTGGAATCGACGCGGTCAGATGGGCGCTAAAGCCGTCCAGGTTGGTCAGCAAGACCGCCGCCGGTCCCGCCATGAAGGGCGGCGGGGCTTCATCGCCCGCGTGGTAAGTCGTCCTGGTTTTGGAGAAGCAACCCGTCACCGCGGCCGCCGCCAACGCCAGGACAGCGGTTTGAAATAGTTTCAACATGACGCACACCAAAATGGGGGGAAGCAGCGCAAATTCAAAGCCCAAAATTCACTTCACTGCGCCGGGCCGGATGTTGCGGCCGGTTGGGACAGGTTCGCGCCGCATTGGCTGCAATAGCGGGCCGTGCCGGGCGAGACGGCGCCGCAATCCGGGCACCGCCGCCGCGCCCGTTCGTTGCGATGATGGATGACCAGGTTGCGGATGTAGGGAATCCACGCGAAGGCGTAGGCAAAAATAAACACCGAATCCTTCTTGTAGAACAGGGCGTAGGCGAGAATCAAAAACGACCCGGCCAGGCTCAACCACCAGAATATCACCGGCATGACCACTTGTTTGCGTTTCTCCGTGGCATACCACTGAACGAAAAAGCGCGAGGTAAAAACCACGTTTCCCACCCACCCCACGACCTTCCACACCGACCACTCCACGCCCAGAAACTTCCCGCCAGGCCATAGCGCATGGTGAAGTAAATCCATGGCGGCGCGGCGCCTATTCGCCCAGCAACTTCTCCACTTTGCCGCTCAGGTCGGTGCGCGCGTCCAGGTCGCGCAGGTTCCCTTGTTTGTCAATCAGCCACATCGCGGGAATGCTTTCGATCCCGAATTGCTGCGCGTATTTGTTCTCCCAAAACAGCCCGTCGTAAAACTGCGGCCATGCCATTTTGTGCCCGGCCACAAATTCCGTCAATTTGCTCTTCTCGCGGTCCAGGCTGATGCCGGCAATTTCAAAACCTTTGGCATGAAATTTCTCGTAGGTCTCCACGACGCGGGGGACTTCGCCCACGCACGGAGCGCACCAAGTCGCCCAAAAATCGAGCAGCACGACTTTGCCCTTCCATGTCGCGACATCGACCTCGCGCCCATCGACCGCGGTGAATTGCAAGACCAACGGCTTGCCCAATGCGTCGAATTTCTTCATCTGGCTGGCGGCCGCGGCCTTCACTTCGTCGGATGCCTTGCTCGCGGCGATCTCCTTCAACAGCGCGCGCGCCTTGTCGGTTTCGCTGTTGACGGCCACGGTCAAAAGCATGTCAAAAACTCCGGGTTGATTTGGAAACTCCTTCTGCAAGTCGCGGGCGCCCTTCTCGAATTCAGCCAGGCCGGCGGCCTCGCTTTCAGATTGCCTGGCTGCGGCGGCCCGCCCCACGTCACCTCGGCGGAGGCTGAACCTGTCCTTCTCCGCAAGGGTGGGATCGCTCAAAAGCGATTTCTCCACTCCCTCAAGGCGGGCCTGCTGATTGCTGCCGCCCAATTGCATCCCGATCTCCGCCATATCGACTTCCTGCATTTTGGCCTCCAAGGCATGGCTGTCCTTGGGGAATCGGGTATAAAAATCCTTCGTCCGATCCTCCAATGCCACAATGTATGGCATCAGAAACTTTGCCTCTTCCTCTTTGGTTGGCGCGGACGTTTCCCATGCGGCGGGCGGCGCGGGCCGGTGCTCCGACTCACCCAGTTCTGTCCAAGCCGCCTCGGCGTCTTTGGCCTGGAGCGCGTGCGAGAGCAAATTCGTCTGCGCGGCACTGGGCGCGGCGGCCAGCGATTGCACCCCTCCTGCAAGCGGCATGGCGGCCAGACAAATAATAGTCAGGATTCGGACGGCAATGGCAGTTTTCATAAAACGCTGATTCAACTTACGCCGGGTGTAACCGGCCCCCCGCTGTTTTCCAAGATAAATCGCAATCGGCGCGGGTTGTTCGGCGCGTCGAAATCGCTCTCCGGCGAGTCCGTGTCCGGATGTTGCAGTCGCTCCGCGGCCTCCTGCCGGTGAAGTTCCCTCTCCGCCGGAGTCGGCGCCGGCCGGGCCGCCGCCTCCTGCTCCCACCGCGCCGCTTTGCGCGCCAATTCAACAAGGATGGCGCACGGTTCCAGGCACGGGATCAGGCTCTTTTCCGCAACCCCATCCAGCTTGAGTTGCCCGACCGTCCACAGCCGCCTTTTCAGGCACGAATCCGGATGGCAACAGGCGCGGACGACGGCGCCGGCCGCCGCGTCGTTGAGCTTTGCCGTGATCCGATACATGCCAGTTTGCCGCTTCGCAAACTCCCGATACGAAGTGACCGGGGGCGGCTGGGCCTGCGCCGCGTGCCAATCCGCCACCGCGCCGGGATAAAGATGATGCAGACACAGCCCCAAGGCCGTCCCG
This sequence comes from Verrucomicrobiales bacterium, assembly GCA_003138485.1. Classification (GTDB taxonomy): domain Bacteria; phylum Verrucomicrobiota; class Verrucomicrobiia; order Limisphaerales; family Palsa-1400; genus PLGF01. The sequence goes on from PLGF01000162.1 coordinate 21,347, forward strand.
TCCACGGCGGTCGCGCGCCAGCCGCGCCGAAGATTGGGCGCGGATTTGAGCGGACGGAAAGCGCCGCCCTGGGCGAATTGCGCCCAGCCGCGAAGCTCTTCCACCGCCAGCGACTGCAATGATTGGGCGGCGGCGTCGCGGTCGGCAACGTGGCGCAACTCAAATCCGCGCCCGGCCCGGCGCGCCAGCGCCTGGCCGAAGACCATTTCCTCACCCATCCCGGCGATCAATGCCGACAAATCCGGGTTCATCCGCCAGCCACTATGTTGACGATTTCCAGGCGGTCCCCGGCGGCCAGCTTCCGCGAGGCGAACTCGCTCGGCGCGACCGCCTCCCCGTTGTGTTCGACCACCACGCTTCGCGGGCGCAATTGCCGGGCGAGCAGGAATTCTTCGATGGAGCACGGCAGTTCCGCGCTGATTCTCCCACCGTTGGCGATGACGAACGAGTCTTCCATGATACCATTCGAGAATGTTCTTTGGGAAATTGCCGGACGCATCAGGCGGTCAAGGCCGCGTCCCAGTCTTTCCAAACCGGTTCGTAACCCAGCCGTTGCAACAAGGCGGCCACTTCGCCGGAGGAACGTGGGTCGGCAATCTCAAATTGTCCGGTCGCGCCCTCAGCCCATTCGCTGGCGCCCGCCGCCAGTTCCACGATCCGCCCGCGCTCGGTGTGATGCAGTTTCTCGCGCCCCGCTCCAGTGTAACCGCCCGGCTCGGTATGACTCCCCGCGCTGATCATCGTGATGCCCAGCGGTATCAGCCCGTCGCGCAACTGGGGTGCCTCGCGCGTCGAAAGCACCAGCCCCGCGTCAGGCAGATACAGCCGCAGCGCGCAGACCAACTGCGTGAGGTCCCGGTCGGACATCGGCGCCGGCGGCTGGAATTGCCCGGCGCACGGGCGCAGGCGGGGCAGGGACACCGTCAGTTGCGCTTTCCAGCAGTGCCGCAAGAGATGGGCCGCGTGCGCCGCCAGACAGATCGCCTCGCGCCTCCAATCGCCGAAACCGTATAGCGCGCCGATGCCCAGCCGCCGGAACCCCGCCGCGTAGGCGCGTTCGGGCGTTTCCAGGCGCCAATCAAAATTCCGCTTCGGCCCGGCGGTGTGCATTTCCGCGTAGAGTCCGCGGTCGTAAGTTTCCTGATAAACCACCAGCCCGTCGGCGCCCGCCTCAGCCAGCGGGAGGTACTCCGCTGTTTCCATCGGGCCGATCTCCAGGGAAATGCTCGGAACCTCCGCGTGCAGCGCGCGGATGCAATCGGCCATGTAGCCGCCGGAGACAAACTTGGGATGCTCGCCCGAAACCAGGAGGATATTGCGGAAGCCCTGTTCCTTGAGCGCGCGCGCTTCGCGCAGCACCTCCTCCACGTTCAGCGTCACGCGCAAGATCGCGTTGTCGCGCGAGAACCCGCAGTACTTGCAATTATTGATGCACTCGTTGGAAAGATACAGCGGCGCGAACAGCCGGATGACCTTGCCGAAACGGCGGCGCGTCATCGCCTGCGAGCGGCGGCAAATATCCTCCAGGCATTCGCCCGCCGCCGCCGGCGAAATCAGGCGCGCGAAATCGGACGGCGTCAGAAGCGTCTTGCCCGCCGCCTGGCGCGCGTCGGCGGCGCCGGTGTTGCGCGACAACTCCAGCAACTCCTCAATCCGAAGAGCCTCAAACTCACGAAGAAAACTCACGGCCTCAACATAACCAACGAACCCCGCAAAGTCGAGCAAGGGCGATTCGGGCGCAGGACAGAATTCTTCACCTTGCTGGTAGGGCAGAGCTGCCGCTCNNCAGCAGCACCGCCTTACCGACGGTATGAAGAATTCTGTCCTGCGCCCGGGCGATTGTTGGCGATTGCTGACTTCTTGACGCTGCCAAATCTTGGGCGCACACTCTCCAGCCATGCCGATTAGTTGGAACGAAATCCGCCACAACGCGATCAAGTTCTCCCGCGAATGGACAGGGGTCAGAAGAGAGAGCGCCGAAAAGCAGTCATTCTGGAACGACTTCTTTGAGGTTTTCGGCATCAAACGACGCCTGGTTGCCACCTTTGAAGACCCGGTGAAAAAACTCTCGGGCGATTATGGCTTTATTGACCTGCTCTGGCCCGGCAAACTGCTCGTCGAGCACAAATCGTTCGGGCAAGACCTCGGCAAGGCGGAATCACAGGCATTCGGTTATGTCCGCGAGCTGGCCAACCAGGGCCGTCTCGACGAAATACCGCGCTACATCATCGTCTCCGATTTCGCGCGGATTGCCCTGCACGACCTTGAGCCGGAAGACCAGCGCGACCTGCCGCTATTTGACAAACGGCGCGGCGTCACCCATGAATTCCCCCTTGCCGATTTCCACCGCAACGTCCATGAATTCGCGTTCATTCCCGGTTACAAGCAGCACACGTTTCAGGAGCAAGACCCCATCAACATCGAAGCGGTCCAGATCATGGGCGAGCTTCACGACGCGCTCGAAGCCGGCGGCTACACGGGCCACGACCTTGAGCGATTTCTGGTTCGCGTCCTGTTCTGCCTTTTTGCCGAGGACACTGCCATTTTCGAGCCGGAATCCTTCCGTCTTTTCATCGAAAACCGCACCGCGCCGGACGGATCGGACCTGGGCGAAAAGCTCGCCCGGCTCTTTGAAGTCCTGAACACACCGCCGGACAAACGCCAGAAAAACCTTGAGGAGACCTTGGCCGCCTTCCCTTACGTCAACGGCGACCTGTTCAGCGAACATCTGGGCTTTGCCGATTTCAACCGCGACATGCGCAACGCGCTTCTTGGTTGCACTCGCAAGGATTGGTCGCGCATCTCCCCCGCCATTTTCGGCTCCTTGTTTCAGGCCATCATGGACGACAAGCAGCGCCGCCAGATTGGAGCGCACTACACCAGCGAACGGGACATCCTGAAAGTGATCCGCTCCCTCTTCCTGGACGACCTGCGCGCCGAATTTGAAAACCGCAAGGCCGACCGCTCCACCGGACGCCGCGCGCGGTTGGAGGAATTCCACGACAAACTCTGTCAAATGCGTTTTCTCGACCCGGCGTGCGGTTGTGGCAATTTCCTTGTGATCGGCTACCGGGAACTGCGCCAGCTTGAACTCGAAACGCTCCGGGAGATTTTCGGAAAGCAGACCGAACTCACGCTGGATGAAATCACCAAGCTCTCCCAAGTGGACGTTGACCAGTTTTACGGCATCGAAATTGGCGAATGGCCGTCGCGGATTGCCGAGGTGGCGCTTTGGATGATGGATCACCAGATGAACCAGAAGGTGTCCGATGCCTTCGGCCAGATCTACCAACGCCTGCCGCTCAAGAAATCACCCCACATTCGCTGCGGAAATGCCCTCCGGCTGGACTGGAGGGAAGTTTTGCCGCCCGAAAAATGCAGCTACGTCCTGGGCAATCCGCCATTTGTCGGGAAGAAGGAGCAAAACGCCGAACAAAAAGCCGACATGGCACTTATCTGGGGCGAGGAGGAAGGCACTGGTGTGCTCGACTACGTGACCTGCTGGTATATTAAAGCTGGCGATTACATCCGTAACACAAATATACGCGTCGCATTCGTCTCCACAAATTCAATCAGTCAGGGTGAGCAGGTCGGCGTGTTTTGGCGCGGCTTGCGCCGTCGCTATTCCCTCTATATTCATTTCGCCCACCGCAGCTTCGCTTGGATGAGTGAAGCGAGAGGCAAAGCACACGTTCACGTTGTTATAATCGGTTTCGCGTCATTCAACCGGGCCGACAAAGTCATTTTTGAGTACGCCCACTCAAAAGCGGAGCCGTTGCGAGTTTCCGCTTCAAGAATCAATCCTTACCTCGCGGATGCGGTGGATGTGTTACTCTTCAAACGTGGCAAACCGATCTGCAGCGTTCCAGAAATAAATTACGGCAGCATGGCAAACGACCGGCGAAAACACGACAAGGGCCTGGGGAATCTTATATTGGATAGGGAAAGTCGAGCGGCAATCCTTGCTGAAGATCCCGACTTCGATCCGTTCATACGCCCTTTTGTTGGAAGCGAGGAGTTTTTAAATGGGACAGAACGCTGGTGTTTGTGGCTCGTTGACGCGCCTCCACCGCTAATTCGCAGAAGCAAGATGGTGCAAAAGCGAATTGAAGCGGTCCGCCAGGCAAGGTTAGAGAGCGGGCGCAAGGAGACGATCAAACTGGCGACAACACCGGCATTGTTCGGAGAGATCCGCCAACCAAATACCGACTACCTCCTGCTGCCAAAGGTGTCTTCGGAGGAACGCCCCTACATGCCACTTGGCTTTATGGAACCGAGGTTCATTGCCAACGGGAGCTCGCTGATTATCCCGAGTGCTGGACTGTACCAGTTTGGAGTGTTGTCGTCAGCAATCCACATGGCTTGGATGCGATACACTGGCGGCCGACTCGAAAGCCGCTACCAGTATTCGAGTCAGATTGTTTACAACAACTTCCCATGGCCGAATACCATGGCGGAGCAGCGCAAGCGCGTCGAAGAAAAAGGGCGGGCGGTTCTCGCGGCGCGCAGACCCCATTTGCCGCCCCGCGGACTCGCAACGCTGGCCGATCTTTACAATCCGCTTACAATGCCGCGTGAACTGGTCCGCGCCCACGCCGAACTGGATCGCGCCGTGGAGAAATGTTACCGCTCAGAGCCGTTCCATTCCGACCGCCAGCGCGTGGAATTCCTCTTTTCGCTTTACGAAAAACTCACCGCGCCGTTGCTGCCAGTCACGCCCAAGGCGCGCGGTCGCCGGTCGAAGTCCGCCGGAACCTCTCCTCTCGCCAAACGCCAGCGCACACCCCTGTTGCCAGGCCAGAACCCGCCGCGCGCCGCATGAACTACGAGTGCTCCACGTTTTCTGAAGAAATCGCTTGCACTATGTTTTGTTGACTATCCACCTTGTCACTTTTAAAGGCCCTCCCGATTGCTTTTCACGATGAGCCCGGCGCTTGTTTCTTCATTTCAATCGTTCCCAATCCCGTCAATCCTGTTTATCCTGTCAAAACTTCTTACTGCGAGTGGACGCGGTAGTAGCGGCTGGTGTTGCTGGATGACCACGGTTCGCTGAAATAGGCCGAGCCATTGCTCAGCGTCAAGGTCTGGACGGGAAACCAGCCGCCCGTGGCGATATTGGTGCAGGCTTCCACCACCAGCGTGAGGTTCGTCCCAGCGACATTGAAGCCGAATTGGTTGCTGTTAATGCCAAAACTGCCATCGCCGGTCTGAATGAGGGGATTTGGCGCGGAAGGCCCGGCGCTTCCTCCATTTGACGCGGGATTCACCACGCTCCCCACGAACAGGATGCTGCCAGAATTGGTGTCACAGATCAGGAAGAGGAACGGATGATCGGCGCGGAAGGTAAACGGAGGGATAACGAGACCAACAAACGTGACTACTGTTGCTCCGGCTGCCTCTGTTCCAGCCTCGTCCACCTGGACGACGGCCTGGTGCCGGGCAGCGTCGATGGACAAGTCTCTTGCTCCGTCGATGCCAGAGAAATCCGCCACGTCGGGAATGAACGCGTCAATCATGCCCATGTTTTGCAGAATGGGGACCAGGTCTGTGGCCGTTTCCACCGTGAATCTCGGCAAGAACACGCTTGTAGCCTGGGGAGTCAAGCCGGCGACGACCGCTTGCCATTCCGGCAGCGACAGCGATGGCAGGCCGTTGGTGTTTTTGGGCAGCAGAACCACCATGCCAAGATTGCTATTGGTGTACGGCAGTTCGATCGCTTGGAGCAAGCTGTCCTCGTAATACGGAACCGTTTCCTCCTGCTCCATTAACGGCACATTGACTGTCTGGCCGGACGAAGTATGAAAGGGTCGCAAGATTGTCAAGTTAGTGGCGAATTGGCTGCCCCATTGCGCCTTGAAATAGATCGCGTTCACCAACGCCAGGCGCGTGTAGCGATTCAGTGTACCCGACGCAAGAAGATTGCTGATCATGCCGTCGGTCTCATCCGCCACCCATTCATTGATCTGGTCCGTGATCCCGGCAGCGTTGGTCATGAAATTCACCTCTTGCACGTTCGCGTCATAATTGCTGATGGCGTTATCCAGAAAGGATGGCAGGAAAGGATAATTGGTCTGCGCCCAAAGTCCGTTCACGACGCTCAAAGCGACGCCGTTGGTGCCCTGCTGCGCGTTCAATTCCACCTGCAAGGCGCCAAACTCGCTGGCGACCGCCGATTGGTTGGTGCTGAAGTCCAGCGCCAGCGCCATCTCTTGCGCGGTCTCCCCGTTCGCGCCAGCATAGGCCATGCCGAAACAGGCCGAAATGCTGAGCGGCGAAAAGCAGATATTTCCATCGTTTGTCGCCGCGATCTGGCCATACAAATTCAAGGCAAAGTCCGTGTTGCTGGCCACCAACGGCGCGTAACTTGGACCCGCGGAAGTGAGGTTCGGGAAAATCGGCAATCCGATCAGGAGCAAACTGCCGACCACCAATGAGAAGGTATTCGACATTTTCATAGAAAAATGGATTCTACTCCCGTTGTCAACCGGCGTCAATGTGCGTTTGAATGCACGGGGGGCTGAAAAATCCGAGGCAAAAAGATAATACAGCTTCCCTATCGAGCGAAGCGGGCCGGTTTCATTTTTCTGCCGCCATTTTTTTACCATCGCAAGGGCCTGGGGTCCCCTTCGCCGGTTGCAATTCCTCGTTTTCCTTTTTCCACTTTGGCGACGGTCGGAAACGATCGGGCGAAATCTCAGTATTTGGCAGACCGCTGGACGTCCTCCGCCAGAGCGTTGAAGCACTCCCAGAATTGCGCGTGCGTCCGTGAAATCACGGCATGCCGCCAGTTTTGTTTTCCGCAATATCAGCGTCCACCCGGGCCGGTATCGAGAAATGTGTTGCGTTACGCAATTGTTATTGTATGTTGGCGAAGTGGCCGGAAAAGGGCGGATGTTCATTGACATAGGCCGGTTTGCGGAAAGCTGGAGCGGCGACCCCGTTCCAGCGAGAGCCACACCGCAAAAATGGCCGTTTATGCAGGCTTNNGCACCCTTGTGCACCCAAAAAAGAGGGCGGCCTCCGCGCCGGGTCCTGGAAAAATGGGGGTCTTCACCTCGTCCGCCCGCGCCACGCTTCGGCGCGGGAAGGATTTCACGGATTAACGACAAAGAGGTCCGATCCGTGTTCATCCGGGTCCATCCTTGTCGCGCCGGAGCNNAATTACGGTAGTTTTGTTGCGGCTCAAGCGAATTTGCGGGCGCGGGCCACCCCTCCTCCCTATGGCCGGGGGCCCGGCCTGCAAGAATCGCATGGGCACAAAATGGGGGAGAGAACAGGGCGCCGATAACGATAAAGTGTGATTCGGTGGCTGTCGAAAGCAGGGCGTCTGGGTTCGATTGGAATGAGGTTGACTGGCACCGGGCGGTTGGACAATCTGCCTCATGTTGAGCATGGACTCCGTTCCGCTGGGTGAGGCACTGAAGTCTCTCATCAAGCAGGGCCAATTGAACGTGGTTCTGGACCCCAAGATTTCTGGCGTTCCGATGGCGAACACGCCGTCCGTTTCCGGGAGATGGAACAAGGTAACCGCCCGGCAGGCCATCGTCGCGCTGTGCGTGAATTATGATCTGATGATAGTCAAAGATGCCGCCGGCGGCGGGGTGACGATCAAACCGCGCGATTGACAAGCGATTGGGGCGAAAACGGCTGGAGCTTTCGATTCGGTCTGTTGCGCGAGACAAGATGCGGCTTGTTTCCCTGGCGGAAGCGGCCCAAAATGGGGGCGCAATGGCAATCACGCGCGAGCAGGTTCTGGAGCTTTATTTCATGGAAGCGCGGTCGAAACTGGTCGATCTGGCCGCGTTCCTGGACCGGGTCGAGCGGGCGGAAGGCGCGGATGATTTTCGGATGGCGGCCTTGCGCAAGGCGCTGAAAGAACTCGACGGCGGCCAGCCTGATCGGGCCAGCCGCGTGTTGCTGGCGTTGAGCGACCCCACTCTGGAACCGCTGGCGGCGGCCACGACAAAGGCGGCGGCCGGCGCCTGGCCCGGCGCCAAGTAGCCGGGCGCCTCGTTTCATGCGCTACATCGAACCTCACGCCCACATGGTCAGCCGGACGACTGACGATTACCAGGCGATGGCCGTTGCGGGCTGCCAGGCTGTCTGCGAACCGGCTTTTTGGGCCGGATTCGACCGGAGTTCGGCGGAGGGGTTCTTCGATTATTTCCGGCAATTGACGGAGTTTGAGCCGAAACGGGCGGCGCGTCACGGGCTGGCGCATTATTGCTGGATTTGCCTCAATCCCAAGGAAGCCGAAGACCTCGCGCTGGCCGGGGAAGTCCTCAAGATCATCCCTCAATTCCTGGATCGCCCCACGGTGCTGGGGATCGGCGAGATTGGATTAAACAAGAACAGCCGCAACGAACTGGCGGTCTTTGAGCGGCACGTCGATCTGGCCGCGCGCCACCGGCAATTGCTGCTCATCCACACGCCCCATCTGGAGGACAAGCTCAAGGGCACGCGCCTGATTATTGACGCGTTGCGGGCGGACGGGCGGCTCGAACCGGGGCGCGTCCTGGTCGATCACGTTGAGGAGCACACCATCAAGGCAGTGCTGGAGGCGGGATTCTGGGCGGGCATGACTCTCTACCCGGACTCCAAGTGCACGGCGGCGCGCGCGGCGGACATGATCGAACTGTATGGGCGCGAGCGGTTGTGGATGAACAGCGCCTGCGATTGGGGGGTGAGCATCCCGCTGGCCGTGCCGCGCGCCGCGCTGGAACTGCGGCGGCGCGGGCACAGCGCCGACGCGGTGGACGAGGTGATCTACCGGAACCCGGCGCGGTTTCTCCGTCAATCAGATAAATTCCGGGAGTTTCCCTGAGAGGCGGCGGGCACACCCATGCGGCTTTCCCAAGGACACCATCCCGCCTTTTGTGCCAACATCCATCGCGGCGCGACGCGGCCGGAAGCGCAGGGTGACACAGTATGAATCCCGCCGGTCGTCCATCGAAGTTGCGCACGCTCCTTGTTCTGGGGCGGGTTTCGAACCTTCCCACCGTCTGGTCTGATTGTCTTGCGGGCTGGTGGCTGGGTGGCGGGGGCAATTGGGTGGCGCTCGCTTGCCTCTGTCTTTCGGCGAGCTTTCTTTACACGGGCGGGATGTTTCTGAACGACGCCTTTGACACGGAATTCGACCAGAACAACCGCCGTTCGCGGCCCATTCCCTCCGGGGCCATAAGCCGCCGCGCGGTCTGGCAGTGGGGCTTCGCCTGGCTGGCGCTGGGCCTGGCCGGAGTGTCGTTCCTGGGCGCCACGGCGATAGTCCTGGCGGTGGTTCTGTGCGTCTTGATTCTGCTCTACAATGCGAGCCATAAATTCCTCCCGGTTTCCCCGGTCCTGATGGGCGCCTGCCGGGTCTGGCTCTATCTGGTTGCGTCGGCGGCGGGGGCGCGGGGAGTCGGAGGGGAGGCGGTGTGGAAGGGATTGGCGTTGGGGGCGTACGTCGCCGGTCTGAGTTGCCTGGCGCGCGGGGAGAAGAGGCGCGGGCCTGTTCCATTGTGGCCGGGCCTGCTGCTGGCAGCCCCCGTGGTGATGGCGGCGTTGGCCGATGACGGCCCTTCGTGGAAGGGGGCGGTGGTGTTCTCGATGGTTTTGGCGGTATGGACCTGCTGGGCGTTGAGCCGGAGCCTGGATTGGGCCGGGTCCAACGTCGCTTACACCGTCTCGCGGCTGCTGGCGGGCATTGTGCTGGTGGATTTGCTGGCCGTGGCCGACACCAGCCAGCCGTGGTGCGCGCTTTTCGGCCTGTGGTTCCTGCTGGCGCTGCTGCTGCAACGGTTCATCCCGGCGACGTAAAAGGGGTCCGAGCGAATGACATGCGGGAATCCCTGATTTTTTGACACTTTGGCGAAAATAATTGACTATTGCCCTTTCGCGGGGCAAAAGATCATGTATATTGAATGTAACATTTGGGTAAAGCCTAATTATGAAACAGAAGACTTGGAGCCGAAAGAAGATCAACGACGAGTTCACAGGACTGCTCAAAGCGGATGGCACTCCGATGTCCCGCCAGCAAATTCACATGGCGCGCAAGAAGGCGCATGGGGTTTGTTTGACGTGCGGCGAGCCTGCCGTGGGAGTTTACTGTCTGCGACACACCATCGCCGCTCGCGAGCGGATGCGGCGCAAACTCAAATACCGCCGCCGGCTCCGCCAGTCGCCCAGCTATATCCTGGAGCAGAGCGTCCGTTCCAAGCGCCGCCTGTCCCCGCGCATTCGCGCCCAGCAAGTGCGGCGCCTGAAGTCCCGCGGCAGGGGAAAAGCCGCGGTAAAATAAGCTCAAAGAGACGGGGCGGAGGCTGACGGACACCTAATTTGCCGGCTGTTGGACGGCCGGCTGTTTTTCGCCCCGGAAGCGCGTGCAAATGACGTAGCCGCCCAGCAGGAGGCCGATGGCAAAGGCCGTCACGCTGATGTAGAAATACTTGAGCGGCGCGCGAAAGCGGAACTCAACGGTATGCGAGCCGGGTGGGAGAAACACCCCCCGCATGATATAATTGCAACGCAGCACTTCCGCCGGCTTGTTATCCACCGTCACGCTCCAGCCGGCGCCGGTTCGGTCGTTGAGCAGGAGCACGGCAGGCGTTTTGGCCTCTGCCTGCAGAATCAGGTCTTTAGCTTGATAATGCGTGATCTTGGCCGTGCCGGGATCGGTTTCGGCGCCGCCCGAGGGTTGCGCTATGGGTGTGTTTGTCGCGACTAATACCGTCTTTTCGGGATCAAAGTCCCGCGCGGCCAGAGTCTGCAATGCGTGGGGGTCGTCCGCCATGCGCCAGTTGGAATAGAGCTTGGTTCGCGGCAGGGCGCGCTTGAATTCGATGAGGGCGACCGCCCCCTGGCTGTTGGTTTGGACCGTCATGTCACCCGCGTCCTCAACTTTCTCAAGCTCAATTCCCGGTTTGACGACGACGTCCATGCGCATGATCGTGCGGAAACTGTTCGGCGGGTCGGCGCGCTGGTTGAGCTGAGGCTCCAGGCGCGCATCGCCGAAGATGTAGCGGGTGTTGGTCAATTGCCAGAGGCGGACAGCGGGCGTGAGATCATCCCCGGAACGGACCACGAAGTTGCCCAGATAACTGGTCTCCATCGCCGGCATTCGCGGGGCCTGGTCTATTTCCAACGATTGGATGTCGTTGTAGGGATAATCATTCTCCAGCCACCAATGGCAGAGGGCGCCCGTGTTGCCGTCGGGCACAATGTCGTAGCCGCCCTGAGGCGAGAGGCGGGAGACGACGCGGTGTTCCCAAGGGTCGTGGCGGAGAAAGTCCACGACGGGGTTCATGCTGTATTTTTGTTGGTAGTTGAAATAGCGGATCCAGGGGACATCGGCGCGGAAGAGGTCGCAAATCATGATCGCGCTCAGAAAGACCCAGGCCCACGCGACTTTGTTTCCGGCCCACGCCCCGGTGAGGATGCAAAAGATCGTCCCGGCTGACAGGGCGAAAAAGAGGATGAACAACCCCGCTTCGCCGATGCAGAAACCGGCGATCTGCGGCGCCAGCGTGGTGTCAAATCCGTTGTGAAGCAGGTGATTGACAAGATCGGGCTTCGCGCCGCGCAAAACGAAATAACCGGCCGCCGCAAGGATAAGGAAAGCGGCGGCTCCGATGGCCCAGCATCTGTCAAAGCCAGCCGCCTTTTTCCACCAGCCCGCCAGATGCCGGAACAAATTGCCGGAGACCTTGGCCTCCGGCTGGAGATAAGAGCGGTAAAGCGCCTCCAGGCCAAAGCCGCACAGGATGATGAGGCTCACATTCAACGGGTGCATGAACTTCATCGGGTTCCGAATGTTGGCAAAGAACGGCAGATGATAAATGAGCCTATAGACCAAGCCGTAGCGCCCCCAGGCGGCGAAAAGGGAAATGAGCGCCGCCCCAGCCCAGAACCAGACGATCCGGCGCTCGATTTGAGTGTAAGGCCCGTTGACCTTCCGCGCCGCGCTGGCGACGCCGAAAATCGCCAGCAAACAGACCAGCACGCCGGTGAATTCACCGGAGCCTGTATGCCGGCGCTGCAGGCCGCTGTCTTTGATTCGATCAATGATCGTGTCGCGCGTTTTGACGTCGTTGCTGGCCATCAGGTCCTGAATTTCCTGGGGCATTCCCAGTGCCGCTGCGGCGGCGGCGCGAGTTTTGGGATTGCCGCTCTCCAATTGATCTATGCGCGGGTCTTCGGCGATCTTGCCCCAGTAGGACCCGGCCTTGTTGGTGGAGGTGGTGAATTCCTTCAGGCGGTAGCCGAAGAGGCCCGGAATGATGACGCGCAACGATTCGATCTTCGGAATGCTCCATTGGGTGGTGAATTCCCAGTGCGATTGTTTTTCCTGGGCGCTTTTTCCGAGCGTTGGGGCGCCCGATATTTGGGTGTCAACCAGCGTGTAAAGCGTGCTTGCGGAAATGAAAAACGCGAATAGCACCACCAACGCTCCAACTCCCAGCGCCTTGGCCGCTCCGCTGGCGAGGTTGGTTTCCGTGTTCAGAAACAGGAAGACCACAAACAGGCCGATGTACACGCTGTAGATGGCCCCAACGTCGAAGCCTTCCATCACGACCATGCCGACGGACAAGCCGGCCAGCGCGCCTTTGACCCAGAGCGGCCGCACATGAGGGCCGACCAGGACGCCCAAGGCAACGAAGACCATGCCGGTGGAGACCGACCAGGTGCCAAGCCCCCAGCAAGCATTGGAAAAGAAGTGCATGTTCAGCCCCGCGCCCACGCCGGCGATGACGCAGGCCAGCGCCGAAAAGCGCAATTGCCGGAAGAAAAACCAGGCGCAAAAACCCAGAAACAGCGCGGTGAAGGGTACATAGACCTTGAGGTAATGTTCGGGAGACAGAACCGTGGCCAGGAGAATGGAAAAGGACGGGGAAGGGGATGGTGGCGATCCGCCGATCCACCAGAAATCAGCCCAACAGCCGGTGAATGTACCGGGGAGCCGCTCGGAACTTTCCTTTAGCGCGCCAAGAGCGGAGTCGTTGGCGAAGAACACCTGGTAAGGGAGGAACCCTTGATGGCAGAGCACCGCCAGAGTGCCTCCGAGAAGGAGAAGCAAGAGCAGCAGTTGGCCGCGCCTGGCCTTTGGATTCGATCTGTTTGGGTCGCCGTTCATAGCTATTTGCCCTGAGAATACGTCAATCCCCGGAAAAGCCAACTGAGAAATTCAAACTGTGGGAAGCAGGGGCAGAACGTTGATTTTATTTAGGCGGTTGGATGGGCGTTAATGATTTCGCGTTCGATCATGTCTGCCAATGCTTCCGCCCCGAGGGGTTTGATGGCATCGCCATGGACGAAAGCGTGAATTGCCCGGCGGTGGCCTTCGTATTGATCGGGCGTCATCCCCTTAAGATGGCGATAGAGAGCGTCATAGCCAGGGAACAGGCGCTTATCGATGAAGGCCTCGGTCGGGACGAGTTTGGCGACCTCGGGATCGCCCAGATAGACCGGCACGCTGCCCGCGAACATGGCGTCGAGCATCTTCTCCGTCAGCCATCCAGGGTAACTGGCGTTTTCGTAGCAGATGGAGAATCTATATTGGCGCATGACCTCCCGTTTCGATGCGACGCTCCCGCGGGCGGAAGGAAAACTCCGGCGGTGGGGCAGGCACGGACATCGGCGGTAAACCAGATTCAGCACGGGATTGATGATCGAGAGCTTCTTTTGAAAATAAAACCTGTCCCAGCGCTGTCCATACAAGTCAAACTCGTCGGGATGGTGCTCTTCAAACCAGCGGATGGCCCGCACGCGCTCGGAATACAACTCCTGCGCCACCCAACTGTATTTCTGACTGGCGATGAGGCAGCAAAACTTGGAGGCGGTGCCGGGCGCGTAAGGGACATATTCGGGGAGCTTGTGCGGCATGTGCATCCGGATATACTTTCGCCCGTCCGCCCATCCCGGGTGCCAGGTGAAAACCTTCGTGAATGGCGCGTGGTTGGCGCGGTTCCAATTGTCCGGCCGGACCGCCGGGCTTTCAAAAAGGAACAAGTAAAGGGGTCTGTTGCCGCTCCTGACGAGGCGCCGGAAATAAGAGTTGAGTTTGGTCGGATAATCCAGGAAGATCACGGCGTCGAAACTATCCAGCGGCGCCGTGTCGATGGTGGCGATGCCATGTCCCTGAGATCGCAGGCGTTTGGCCAGATATACGCCCGGATAGCCCAAATCATCTCCAATCTCCGCCGAAGCAGTTTGAAACATCCGGTTTTGGTTGTGCTGGTGATAAAAGTTGTAAAAACCCAGATTCATGGTTGCCTCAAAATTGACGCCGCCCCGCAAAGGCAAGGGCAGATGTTGTCGTGGCGTCTTGGAAGCTGGCGGCCGCTTTAGCGGGCTTGGGGAATGGCATACAGAACCGTCTCAAAAGTACTGTGTCGGTATGTTCGACAGTAGAGATGATAATCCAAACTCAGATCATTGACCCACAGCGGTATCGACCAGAGATGCTTAGGCTCATGGTAAAGGCAAACAGCCAGCCCGGGCCGATGCTTTTCGATGAGATGCCGGGCGCCGCGCAGGGCCTCTGGTTCGGCTCCCTCCACGTCCAGTTTCATCAAGCTTACCGCTTGTCCGTGCAATACGTCGTCCAGGGCGACAACTGGCACCAACGATGGACCGGCCTCAGTGAGTTTGCTCCCTGTGTCCAGGCCGTCGGAAAAACTCATCCTGGTGGTGGACGACCAAAGCCCGCACGGCCAGAGTGAAATATTCGTTTCCTCCGGAAAGGCGGAAGCGGTGACGCTGAGTTTCCGGAAATTCTCCGCGTCCGGTTCAAAGGCATGAATAGCGGCAAAATGATAACCATGCTGGAGCAGGCTCTGGAGCGTATCCCCGGTGTAGGCTCCGCCGTCGATGAAGCGAAGCGGCTCCTGCCACCGAGGTAGTGTGGGGTCGGCATATTGGAAGGAAACGTCGATGGGCGGAGTAACCGCATCCAGATCGATCCCGAACCGATACAGCAAGGTTTCAAAAAACAGGCTTTCGCTTTCCTCATCGGCCCAGAGCGCGCTCACTTTTTCAATGGGGCCGGCCGCGGCGGCGTAGTCCTCAGGTGTTCCCAGCCAGAAACGCTTGCCCAGTTGCCGGCTCAGGTGCGGATAGGCTTCCATCGGCGTCAGAACAGTTGAAAAGCCGAATTGGGTCAGTTGCGCTCTGATTTCCCGCAAGCTGGTCAAATGGTTATATATCCCGATAATGACGACGGGCCGTTCAGTCAGCCATCTCTTGGCCATTGCGGAATCCAGGCGGTGCGCGGGTAAATCATCCAAGACCCCCTGCTCGGAGCCGTTCTGATCCAAAAAGCCCAGCAAAGTGACATTGGGTTGAACCAAGAGCGCCCTGGCCACGTCACGCCCAAAACTCCCTGCGCCATAAACAATGACTTCTCGGCCTGCCCACGGCGCCGCTTCGTGCCGGCGGCTGACGAAGCGATCCAGCTCCTTTAGCGTGAGTCGGCGCAACTCCGTGTTATTCATTCCTAGCCTCGTTCATTGTAAGGCGCTTTATTGATGAACCGACCTCGAAAGTCAAGTGTGCGCTGCTTCCGTTTATTCCTCGATTGGCGGCACCAGCATATTCTGCTTGAATTCATCGCGATCCAGAAATGGAAACAAATCCTCAAGAGGCTTCGATCCCATCGACCCATCAGCCCGTATATAGGACGCCGCCCGCGGAGTTCTTTCCTCGTTGGGCGCGACCATGACTTCGCACACGACCGGCCCGTCCGTGTCCAGAACGGCCCGAATCTGCCGGTTCAGATCGGTTTTGTCGGCAATCCGCGCAAACGGCAGCCCGTACGCCCGCGTCACCGCGCCCAGATCGGGCAACGTCATGCCACTCGTGCGGTCGGCGCCGACCAATTGCTTGAAGTAAGTGCTTTGCGAGGCCCGGATCGAGGCGTAGCCGTCATTGTTGGCGACAAAGAATTTGATCGGCAGGCCAAGACGCTCCACGGTAGCCAGCTCCTGGATGTTCATCTGAAAACCGCCATCGCCATCGACACAGATCGTCCGGCGTCCGGACGCCACCGCTGCGCCAATGGCCGCCGGCAAGCCGAAGCCCATCGAGCCGGTGCCGCGGTTATGGAAGCATCTCTGGCCAGGCTTGATGTTCAGGCAAAGCAGGAAAATCTCGATGGCAAAACCGGAACTGCCCGACGCAATGACGTCGCCTTCGGCCAGTTCATCGCTCAAGGCTTCAGAAAAGTGATACATGCTCAAGGAGCCTGGCATGTTGCGATGTTCCGGCAGAACGAGCGGATAACGCGCTTTCCACTCCTGGCACTTCTGTACCCAAGCCTCCCAGCCGCCGCAATTTACCGCGCCGGCCTGCGCTTTGAATTCCTCCAGGAACGCCTTTGCGTCCGCCACGATTGGCAAATGAATCGGCGTTTTCATCTTGCGAATCTCCGCCGGATCGATATCCACCATGATTTTCACGGCCGCGCGGGCCATCCGCTCGTGGGCGTAAGCAGTCATTGCCATATCCAGACGCGCGCCGACAACCAGGAGCAGATCGCTGTTTTGCAGGGTGAAATTGGCCCCTCGCGGTGCCAGGGAACCCGGGCGGCCGAAACACAATGGATGATCGGAAGGAATCAAGTCGCACCCGAGCGGCGAAACCAGGGCCGGGATGCCCAAGCTTTCGACAATCTCGACGAAAATCTGCTTTGCGCCTGCCGCTCGGACGCCGTTGCCCGCCAGCAACACAGGGCGTTTGGCACCATTGAGCATCTGCACGAACTGGCCAACCTCCTGGCGAAGCTGCCCGGCAGCGTTCCCCTTGTCGGGACCGGCGGGCGGCGCAAAGCCGGGCAACGCGCCTGGATCAATTTGCGCGGCCTGAACATCGAGTGGAATGTCAATCCACACCGGGCCGCGACGCCCGGTGAGAGCCAAATGGACTGCCTTTTCCAAATGATGGCGAATGGTGGCCGGGTCCTCGATCGTGACCGCGTATTTGGTAATCGAACGGACAATGGAGACAATATCGATCTCCTGCACACCCAGGATGCGGACGCCGGAATCCCGCTTCAGGTCCGCGCGTTTGACTTGGCCCGAAATGAAAATGACGGGAGTGGAATCGAGCCAGGCGGCGGTCACGCCAGTGACAGCGTTAGTGGAACCCGGGCCTGTGGTGACCATGACGGCGCTGAGGTGATTGGTCACGCGGGAATAGGCTTCGGCCGCGATGGCGCAGGCCTGCTCGTGCAGGTTGCAGACATACTTCAAACCGGGGCATCGTCCCAAGGCGTCGTTCAGATGCATGGCACCGCCGCCGACCAGCACAAAAACATGCTTCACGTTTTGTACGGCGATGAAATCCATGACATATTGAGAGAGTTTGACAGTCGAGGCCATATTGCAAGTCAACCTGTGCTGAGAGCGGTTATTTTCTTTTGAGGTTCGGCGCGCGCGGTTGAGCCTGCAAGAGATGATCGACCAACTCTCGCACGGCGCCGCGACCGCCGAAGTTTTTGGCGACAAAGGCCGCTTGCCCCAGAACGGATGGGTGCGCGTCAGCCGGGGCCGCGCTCAAGCCTGCCGCTTTCATGGCATCCAGATCGTTGATGTCGTCGCCCATAAATGCAATGGCTTCCAAGGGCAATCCGCTGCCGGCTGCAAATTCTTTGAGGGCCAGCTCCTTGTCTTTGCACCCCTTGAAGATTGCGGCGATGTTCATCTTCGCTGCAAAGCGATCCACCAGGGCGCTGTTTTCTCCAGAGATCAAGGCAATGAGTATCCCCGCTTTTTGCGCCTGCGAGATTCCCATGACATCGCGAAAACTGAAACGCTTCCACTCCTGGCCGTCCGGTCCCCACCAGAACGTGCCATCGGTCAGCACACCGTCAACGTCCATGGCGATGGCCTTTATGGCGCTTGGGGCGGGCATTACTTGCGGCGCAGTTTCTTCATGTTGGGCACTTCTCGGTCAATGACGCGCTTGACGCCGTCGCCCAGGGCCTGTTCCACATAATGAATATATTGCACAACCTTCATCAACCCTGAAGGCCCAAGCGAGGCGGCATGATCGGACCCCCACATGGCGCGGTCCATTGTGATATGGCGCTCGACCACGCAGGCCCCCAAGGCCACCGCCGCCGCCGTGGTAACGATGCCCGTTTCATGCCCGGAATAACCAACCGGCACGCCGTAACGCTGCCGCAAGGCGGGAATGGAGCGGAGATTCAACTCCTCGTGCGTGGCCGGATAGGTGCTGGTGGTGTGCAGGAGAATCAAATTGTCCTTGCCCAGCACCTCCACCGCATGGTCAACCTGCGCCAGCGTGCTCATGCCGGTGGAGAGGAGAATGGGCCGGTTCTTGGCGCGCGCCCTGGTATGCTTGAGCAAACCATCGTCGGTGAGCGAGGCGGAGGCGATCTTGTAGGCGCGCACGTCGAACTGATCAATAAAATCCACCGAGGCCTCATCCCAGCAGGAGGCCAGCCAGAGAATCTCATGTTCCTTGCAGCAGCGATCAATCTCGGCATATTCCTTCTGGCCGAATTCCAGGCCGTATTTGAGCTTGCCATTGGTGTCGCCGAAGGGGCTTTCCCTGGGCTTGGCCAGTTCTTCGGCGGTATAAACAACATCGACGGTGCGCTTCTGAAACTTGACTGCCTGGCACCCGGCCGCCTCTGCCAGTTCGATCAACTTCCTGGCCAGCTCAATATCGCCGTTATGGTTGATGCCGATTTCGGCGATGATAAAGCAGGGGTGTCCATCGCCAACTGGAATGCCACCGATTTTGATTGTCGTCATTGCTTTCTGTTAACCGAGGATGTTTTGCCTGTCAATGCCAAAGGATCGCAGTTCTGTAATTCTCCCCGCGGCGGCGGCCATTTCTGGGGGAAAATGGAAATCCAAATCTGGCCGGCGACCCAGAACGGGAGACGCAGCCAATTGATCGGATAAGGGTCCTCGCGAAGGATGGTTCTGAAGGTTTTGAAGATCAATTTGGGTTCGCGCGCCCGCAGCCCAGCTATGCAGTTGAGCAAGGCCCGGCACGAACAGAAAAAGTAACCGTCGCGCACGATTTTCTTCCAATCATCCCGAAATAATTCCTGAACAGTTTCGTCGGCCAGGCATTGCCGGGTGATGAAGTAGAATGCGCTGATATCCATGCCGGTCTGGTGACTTTTGGCGGTGTCGCAGTCGGGTATTAAGCGCCAGGAGGTCAGCACCTCGTCAATGTAATAGAAATCCCACTTCTGCGCGATTTTCATGCACCACTCCAAGTCTGCGGCAGTTCCCGCCTTGCCAGACGCAGGGCTGGTCTGGCGCAATGCCTCGACGCGATACAAGAGGCCGCTGGGAACCGTGCAGGGATAATCACGCGTCAGAAAATCCTTGAGCAGTCGCCGCCGGTCGATCAGGCCGTCGCCCACTTGGTAGCGGTAGCGGTGGCGCATGGTGCGGAACAGGTAGAACCGCGGAAAAATCCGGCGATCGGTTTCGTCGATCAATTCCATCGGGGCCATGGCGATTCCCGCGGTCGGATTCTCCTCCAGCGCCCGCGTCATTAATTCCAGGCAGCGCGGCTTGAGCAAATCATCGTCCATCAAGAACTTGATGTACTTGCCCTTGGACAAGGCCATCGCACGATTGGCGCTGTTGGTGGCACCGATGTTGCCGCCGTTATTATGGTAGCGGATGCGCAGGTCGGTCCACATCGGCGCTATCTTCGCCGTGTCATCATTCGTGCTGTTGTCCGTGATGATGATCTCGAAGTGGGGATACGTCTGCGCCAGGCACGATTCAACCGCCCGCCTGAGGTACTCGGGCCGGTTATATGTCGGAATGCAAATGGAAACCAGGGGGGTGTTCACGACGGCGTGCGGAGTTTCATCATGCGGTTTGCGGCGGTTCCCGCCGCAGTGCGCGCAGCCAGCAGGCGCACAAGACGCAACAGGCCAGGGCGGCGGCAACCGGCATGGCGTGAAGGATCGCCGCCGGCGTTTTTCCGACGCGCAGCAACGTCAGCCAGTAAGTCAGCCCCATCGCTCCGTAGCCCACCGCCATTTTCATCCAGCGATTGGCCAGGCTCCACATGCCGATGGCTTGGCTAAGACCAATGGCCACCATCGTTATGGAATAGGGAATCACCATTTTGGCAACCTCCGGATTATAGGGGTGGATCAGGAATTTGACAAATAATTCTCGAAAGACCACCAAGCCGGCCGCGCCGCAGCTCAACCCGATGGCATAGAGGATCAGCAGGATGCGCTGATCGGAAATGGCGGCGGCTTTCCTGCTCCCCGAACGCGATGAGAACATCACCAGGAGCAAAGGCCCGACCGTCGCCGGTATCGCCCGCCCCAAGCGCGCGGCGGCCTGATACGCCCCGTTGTCGTCTCCCGTGAAGTAGCGTTTGGCCACCAACCCGTCTCCGGTGGTAAAAAAATAGGTCCCTGCCACCGTTGCTCCGGTTACCAACAGAAAATTCAGAAACTCGCGGTTCCAGGGGGAAATCTTTTCTCTTCCGTGCTGGAAAATATCCTTCCACCAGTAAAGCAGGGCAAGGTTGGCGAGAAGGGAGAAGGTCGTCGCGGAGACAGCGATGGCAGCCGCGTCGCCTTTAGCGATCACAAACCATCCGAAGATCAGCCGCAGGCCCACGGCGGCCAATCCGATTACCGCCAATCTCTTGAACCAAGCCATGCCCTGGCAGAGGGCCACCGCGAAGCCCGACCACAACGCCACCAGCACGCAGATCAGCGTCGCCAGCATCAGGCTGCCGCGTTGGAAATGGAAGAATTGGCCCAGCGGATTGGCCAGGAGGAGGACTAGAATGGAACCGCCAATGGTGGCTTTCAAAAGGAACTTCTGACAGCCGGCCAGCAGGCCCTGCAACCGGGCGTCGTCATTCTTCCCGCGAAAGTAGGCGATGTAATGGACCAACGCCATGCCGACCATTTGCAGGGGCAATCCAAGAAGGCCGATGAAATCGAACGCGCTATTGGCGTATCCGAATTCCGCGGGGGAAAGGCGGTGGCCGATTATGGAACTGAACACATAATTCCCCAGCCCGCCGACAAAGCTGAGGACCGTCCAAAAAATGCCACTGCGCCACAATTTCACTTGCGACCTTATGCTGGAGCCTCCCGCCCATGTCAACCGGAAAGCGTTTTTATGCCAAACATCAGGCTTGCAACGACGCGGGCGGTTGTTATCTTGCACCTTCTTTGTAAACCGGCATTTATGAAAGTTGTCATCCTATGCGGCGGCAAGGGAACCCGGCTGCGGGAGGAAACCGAGTATCGTCCCAAACCGATGGTCCATATCGGCGACCGCCCCATTTTGTGGCATATCATGAAGTTTTATGCCGCCTTCGGATTCAAGGAATTCATTCTTTGCCTCGGTTACAAGGGGGACATGATCAAGGATTACTTCCGCAATTACCTCTGGATGACCAGCCACGTCACGTTGCGCCTGGGTCAACAGGCCGATGCCCGCTTCCACAATCACCACGGCGAAGAAGATTGGACGGTCACCCTGGCCGACACGGGCGAGGATACCATGACCGCCGGCCGCATTCTCCAGATCAAGCCTTTCATTGGCGACGACCCCGAATTCCTCCTCACCTATGGCGACGGCGTGGGAAACATCGACTTGGCGGCCTCCGTGGCCTTTCATCGGAAGCACGGAAAAAAACTCACCGTCACCGCAGTCCATCCGCCGGGACGATTTGGGGAATTGGCCATCGGACCGGATGGGCGCGTGCTGGCGTTCAATGAGAAACCGCAGGCCGCCGAGGGCCGCATCAACGGTGGGTTCTTCGTGGCGTCCCGCGCGATTTTCGATTATCTTGACCCGAACGCCGACCAGGTCATGTTCGAGCAGAAGCCCATGCAGACCATTGCCAGGGAGGGCCAGTTGATGGCTTTTCCGCATGACGGCTTTTGGCAGCCGATGGACACTTTCTCCGAAACCAGCCTGTTGAACCGGTTGTGGGCGGATGGTAATGCGCCGTGGAAAATCTGGAAATGACGACGCTATTTGGTTCCGCGTTTCACGCCAGGCGCGTCCTGGTTACCGGCCACACCGGATTCAAGGGTGCCTGGCTGTGCGAATGGCTGCTGGGGTTGGGCGCCGAAGTCACCGGCCTCAGCCTGCCGCCCAACACCGACCCGTCGCTCTTCAACCAACTCGGCCTGGCTCGCCGGTTGCGGCACATTATTGGCGACATCCAGGACCCGGCTGTGTTCGCCAAGGCACTCTCCGACGGCCAGCCTGATTTTGTATTTCATCTGGCCGCCCAGGCGCTCGTGCGCGAATCCTACCTCCGTCCGTGCGAGACGTTTAACGTCAACGCCATGGGCACGCTGCACCTGCTGGACGCCCTCAGAGAATCCAAGAAGCCGTGCGTGGCGATCCTGGTGACGACGGATAAATGCTACGAAAACCGCGAATGGCTCCACGGTTACCGCGAGGCCGACCGTTTGGGCGGGCGCGACCCCTACAGCGCCAGCAAAGCGGCCGCGGAACTGATCATCGCCTCGTATCGCCAATCTTTCTTCCAGGACCACCCGGTCAAGCTCGCCAGTTGCCGCGCCGGCAACGTCATAGGCGGCGGCGATTGGGCCGCGCACCGGATTGTGCCCGATTGCATTCGGGCGCTCCAGGCGCGCCAGCCGATCCCAGTCCGTCATCCCCTGGCCACGCGTCCGTGGCAGCATGTTTTGGAGCCGCTCAGCGGCTATCTCTGGCTGGCCGCCTCGCTGGCCGATCCGAAATTGCGCCGTTGCGATTTGTCTTTGCTGGCCGCTCCGTTCAACTTTGGCCCGAACCGCGACGCCAACCGCACGGTCGCCGATTTGGTGGAGGAAGTCTTGCGCCACTGGCCGGGCAAGTGGCTGGACAAGTCCGATCCCAAGGCGCCCCACGAAGCGGGTTTTCTTCAATTATCCATCGACAAGGCCTTCGCGCTGCTGCGATGGTTTCCCGTCTGGTCGTTCCGGGAAGCGGTTGCAGAAACGGTGGAGTGGTATCGTGACGCTGGCCAGAGCAAGAGCGCCAAGGAAATTCAAAAACGAACGCGGGCGCAAATCGCCCAATACATTCAGCGCGCCGCCAAGGCCCAGGCACCCTGGACCCAGCCCGGCCCGCGCCCATGAATTCTACCGAAGAAATCCGAAAGGAGATACTGCGGCTGACGCGCGAATACTCGCGCCAGACGCATCAAGCCAATCTGCCGGGCTTCGGCGCCGCGCCGCGCCGCCCATTCGTTCCAGGGGAGACTGTGGTGCCCTACGCCGGCCGCGTTTTCGACGAGGAGGAGGTGGCCGCCGCCGTGGCCTCGACTCTGGATTTCTGGCTGACGCTGGGCGGGGAAGGGGAGGCGTTCGAGGAGGGCCTGGCCGCGTTCCTAGGAGTCAAGAAGAGCATTCTCTGCAATTCCGGCTCCTCCGCCAATCTCCTGGCTCTCTCCTCTCTCTCCAGCCCCAAGCTGGGCGCCCGCCGCCTCAAGCCGGGCGACGAGATCATCACCGTCGCCGCCGGCTTTCCCACCACCGTCGCACCCATTCTGCAAAACGGTTTCGTCCCGGTGTTTATTGACAACGACCCGGCGACCTTGAACGCCAAAGTCCAGGACCTGGAGGCCGCATTTTGTCCCGGCAAGACCAAGGCTCTCATTATGGCGCATACCCTGGGCAACCCGTTCGATGTCTCGGCTGTCGTTGCGTTCTGCCGCAAGCACGACTTGTGGCTCATCGAAGACAACTGCGACTCGCTGGGCAGCGCCTACGACGGCAAGCTGACGGGGACCTTCGGCGACCTCTCGACCCAATCCTTCTATCCGCCCCATCACTTGACGCTTGGTGAGGGCGGGGCGGTCAACATCGTCAACAGCCTCAAATTCAAGGCCATTGTCGAAAGCTTCCGCGACTGGGGCCGGGACTGCTGGTGCGCCAGCGGCAAGGACAACACCTGCCAGAAACGCTTCGGCTGGAAACTTGGCGAATTGCCCGAAGGCTATGACCACAAATACATTTATTCCCATCTCGGCTATAATTTGAAGCCTCTGGACATCCAGGCCGCCATCGGACGCGAGCAACTCCGCAAACTGCCCGCGTTCATCCAGGCGCGCATGCGTAACTGGGAAACCCTCCGCCGCGGCCTGGCGCCCCTTGAGGAATTCTTAGCCTTCCAACTCCCCACGCACGCCCGCGCGTGGACTCCGGGCGGTTTTGTTTGGGAAGGGGACGGCGGTCCGCGTTGCCAGCCGTGCTGGTTTGGGTTTACGCTGCGCGTCAAGCCATCCGCTCCCTTCACCCGCAGGGAGTTGGCACAGCATCTGGACGCGCGCAAGATCGGCAACCGCATGCTTTTTGGCGGCAATCTTGTCCGCCAGCCCGCCTTTGTGCGGCTGCGCGAGGAATATCCCAAAGCCTTCCGCGTCATCGGCGATCTGGCGGGCGCGGACCAGATTATGAATGAAACCCTTTTCATCGGAGTCTATCCCGGCCTGACCGATGCCATGTTGGATTACCTCATCGAAACCATCACCCGTTTCGTCAAACGCTCTTGACATGGACTCTTCCGCGGCTGTTTCTCCAATGAATCCCCTGGACCTCGATCATATCCTTGCCTCCACGACGGGTCTTTGGGAAGAGTTGCGCGGCAAGCGGATTTTCATCACGGGAGGAACGGGGTTTATTGGCGCCTGGCTCTTGGAGAGCTTTGCTTGGGCCAATGACAAACTGGATTTGGGGGCTTCGGCGACGGTGTTGTCTCGCAACCCCATAACGTTTGCCGCCAGAATGCCGCATCTGGCCGCGCGCTCCGATTTGATTTTTCATGAAGGCGACGTTCGCAACTTCTCCTTTCCGGCCGGCTCCTTTGACTTTGTCATCCATGCCGGTACCACATCCAGCGCGCCGGTGGAACCGCTGGAGATGTTTGCCACTGTCGTGGATGGTACCCGGCGCGTGCTCGAGTTGGCCGCTACCCGCAGCACTCGCAAGCTGCTCTTTGTCAGTTCCGGCGCCGTTTATGGCCGGCAGCCGGCTGGCCTGACCCATGTGCCGGAAGATTATGCGGGCGCTCCCGATCCGCTCGACCCGGCCTCGGCCTA
This sequence comes from Verrucomicrobiales bacterium, assembly GCA_003138485.1. GTDB lineage: Bacteria > Verrucomicrobiota > Verrucomicrobiia > Limisphaerales > Palsa-1400 > PLGF01. The sequence continues at coordinate 46,418 of PLGF01000162.1, forward strand.
TGGGGAAGGCAAACGCGCGGCGGAACTGGCCTGCGCGCTTGCGGGCCAAAAACACGGATTTGAAACCAAGATCGCCCGCGGCTTTGCTTTCGTCGGTCCTCACCTCCCGTTGGACGCCCATTTTGCCATCGGCAATTTCATCCGCGACGGCTTGCGGGGCGGCCCGATCCGGGTGCGGGGAGACGGGACGCCATTTCGTTCGTATCTTTACGCGGCTGATCTTGCGGCGTGGCTTTGGACAATTCTGTTGCGCGGCAAATCCTGCCATCCCTACAATGTCGGTTCCGAAGAGGCGTTGACCATCGCCCAAGTGGCGCGGGCGGCGGCGGCGGCCTTCAATCCCGAACGAATTGTGATCATCGACAAACAGCCCGTTCCTGGAGCGCCGCCCCAACATTATGTCCCCAGCACAAAGCGGGCGCGTGAAGAATTGGGCCTCCAAACCCGAATCGCGCTCAACGACGCCATCGCCAGGACCATTCTCTGGACACCAAAATGATACTATGAGTTCTCCCGCCCAGCCCAACACGGCTCCAATCGTCCCCGCTCGTCCCTGTCCGGTCTGTCTGGGCCGCAAGGCGCGGCTCTTATTTCACCAGGTGTTTTCCGCGTTTTCCGAGGGCGGCCTGCTCACCGGTTTTGATCTGGTGGTTTGCGATGCATGCGGGGCGGCTTACGCGGACAAAATTCCCGCCCGCGAAGTCTTCGACACCTACTACGCCCGGATGTCCAAGTACGAACAAAGCCAGCGCAGCGGCGAGCTTGGCCCGACCGACAAGGCGCGTTTCGCCCTCATCGCCGACATGCTGGCGCCCCAATTGCGACCGGAATACCGCATTGTGGATGTCGGTTGCGCCACTGGCGGGTTGCTGGCTGAGTTGCAGAGGCGCGGCTTCCATCATCTGCTCGGTTTGGACCCTTCGCCGGGCTGCGCGGCGGCGGCGCGGCGGCTCTATGGAATCGACGTCCGGACCATGACGATACATGAGCTGACGGCGCTTGAGGAACGTTTTGACGTGGCGGTCTTGACCGGTGTGTTCGAGCATTTGCCCGAATTGGACGAATCGATCACTTCGCTGGTCAAGATTTTGAAACCCGGCGGATTCCTTTTTATTGGCGTTCCTGACGCCACAAGTTACCACGAGTGGTTCAGCGCCCCATATCAATTCCTTAGCATGGAGCACGTCAACTATTTTTCGCCCGCGTCGCTGCGCAACCTGATGGCCCGGCGGGGATTCGATTGCGTTTCTTCCCAGAAAATGGCCAGTCCTTTGGGACCCAATTCTGTCGAGCCGGCCGTGGCCGCCTTGTTTTCATTCACGGGCCGATGCGCCCCTCCGCAACACGACCTGGAAACCGAGCCTGCGTTGCTGAAGTATCTGGAGATCAGCCGCCGTTTGGAGGAGGAGATACAACAGAAAATCGCGCGCATGGCTGGCAGCCAGACGCCCCTGGCCGTCTGGGGGGTGGGCACCCATACCTTGCGTCTGCTGGAAACCTCCAAGCTGGGCACTGCCCGCATTGTCGCGTTCATCGACTCCAACTCCCGCTACCACGGCAAGACGCTGCGGGGAATCCCCATCATCACGCCCGCCGAGTTTCAATCCAAAACTGCGACGATCCTGATTTCCTCCCAAGTCGCCGAATCGGAAATCAAGGCCCAAATCCAAGACCACCTGCGCTGGCCCAACCCCATCGTCTGCCTCTATGAAACCTCCGGGAAGGCTTGAGCAGGCGGGTATTCAGGGTCGGCGTGTGTAAGTTGTTGATGTATAAGTTATTGCGCTCGTGAAATAGTTTTCCAAATTACCTTGACTACTTTGCGCGGCCTGATAGATTGGTAGCTAGTCGGGAAAGCTTTAACGTCTTATTGCGCCCCCCCCCCACACGAGGAGGCAAAATGAAAGGCCAAACAATGAAGTCGAGCTTTTGGGACAGGAGCAGTCGTTACAACCAGTTACAGACCGTGCGCTCGTGCGCGGGATGGGTGGCGCCGCTATTTTTCATCGCAAACGTGTTCGCGCAAACCGCGCCCACCGTCCTCACCCAACCGCAGAGCCAAGCGGCAATAGCCGGGACCAACGTCACGCTCTCGGTCATCGCGGCAGGCGGGGCGCCGCCGCCGCTTCCGGCGGCCACCTCAGGGAACTTGCGCCTCTGGCTCAAGGCCGACACCGGTGTGATTACCAATTCCGCCGGCCATGTCAGCCAGTGGCAGGACCAATCGGGCAACGCCAACCATGCGGCGCAAACCGACGCGAATGAACAACCGCTGTTGGCCTCCGCCACGGGCTTGGCCGGCAATCCCGTTGTCCGGTTTAATGGCATTCAGGACGGCGTCAATGGCGACTATCTTCAGGGCGCTGGAGACGTCGGCGTCTCCAACGCCATGACTACCTTTGTCGTTTACAACGTTTTTTCAACCACCAATGCCGTCGACCTGGTTTGGCTGATCGGCGTGCCGGGTGTCGTTTACGGCGCCTCCCGCGCGGACTGTGTGATCGGCGGTGGAGATATGCTCTTCTCCACTTGGACCTATGATTACCCCACATCCTTTGCGGTCCCCACCAACACCTATCGCATCTGGACCGACCGCATCAATACCAACTTGACCACGCTCGAAATGTTTGATAACTCCGCTCACGGTTCGACCAACTTCGCCCTGGCGATGGCCAACGCGGTTGCGCCTGCACCCGGCTATTACGTCGGTGGCCTGAATCCTTCGGTGCAATACGTCGCCACCAGCCGGTGTTTTGACGGCGACATTGCGGAGCTCATTTGTTACCGTGGCTATTTGACCGATGCAGATCGGATGGCGGTGACAAACTACCTGGGGCAAAAGTACTTCCAGATTGGTTC
>PLGF01000122.1 GCA_003138485.1 Verrucomicrobiales bacterium
AGTGCTTTCGCGGGCCAGGCGAGATGGATGGCATTGGTAATCAAGGACATGCAACTCAGGGGTTGCCGAAAAATGACCTTTACCTTTTCCGCTTGGTCTTTTGAGCGATGGCTTCGTTGCTGGCTCGTTGCGGATCACTTCGGAGATGCGCCTCGCTCGGGTTAGAACAGATAAGAGCTGCCCGCTTTCGCGGGCTTTCTCGCCATCGGTCAAAATCCCGGCGGGCAAAAGGTAGATCCTGTTTTCCGACAATTCCTCAGCACTTGGAAGTCTTTGAGCGATGCCAGACAAATGGCTCGGTAGAGTCGTTCTACCGGGGCGGTTATGGCAGGCAACCCTCCTGCCGAGCCGGGTGTGTCTAAAAACTGGGATGCGCTCCCTGACAAACTATCGCGCAAAAATGATTGAAATCGCGGCCCGGCGCGCGTTTCATCCGGGGTATGTTGTGCGGAACTTATACGGCGATTGTCACTCCGTTTCGGAACGGAAAATTTGACGCGGCGGCTTTCAAACTGCTCATCCGGGCGCAGGTCCGGGGCGGGGTGGACGGGATTGTCCCGGTGGGCACGACGGGCGAATCGCCCACGCTGGATTACAAGGAGCACATCGAGGTGATCGGCCGCGCGGTGGAAGAGGCGGCGGGCCGCCTGCGCGTCATGGCCGGCACGGGCGGGAATTCCACGAGCGAGGCGGTTTACTTGACTCAGGAGGCGGAGAAAGCGGGCGCCGATTCCTCCCTGCAAGTGGCGCCCTATTACAACAAACCGACGCAGGAGGGTCTCTTTCAGCATTTCCTGGAGATCAGCCGCGCGACCAAACTGCCGCTCATCCTTTACAGCGTCCCCTCGCGGTGCGGCGTGGAGATCGGCGTGGAAACGGTGCGGCGGCTGGCGGTGGCGACGCCCCGGATCGCCGGCATCAAGGAGGCCGGCGGCAACGCCGACCGCGTCAGCCAGTTGCGCGCCGCGCTGGGGCCCCGGTTCGCGATTTTTTCGGGGGACGATTCCCTGACGCTGCCGTTCATGGCGGTGGGTGCGGACGGGGTGATCAGCGTGGCGTCAAATATAATCCCGCGGGAGGTGGCGCGGATGGTCAAGGCCTTTCGCGGCGGGGACGCGGCCGCGGCGCGAAAAATCCACGAGCGGTTTTACCCGCTGTTCAAGGACCTTTTCATCGAATCGAATCCGATACCGGTCAAGGCGGCGCTGGCGATGATGGGAGTGATCGCCGAGGAATACCGCCTGCCGCTGACGCCGCTGACGGCGAAAGACCGCGAAATACTGCAAGCCACCTTGCGCCAATGCGGAGTGCTGCGTCATGACTAAAATCATCATCGCGGGGGCCCGGGGGCGCATGGGCCAGGCGCTGTTGCGTTGCGCGGAAAAAATTCCGGGCCTCGCCGTCAGCGGCCAGTTTGACCTGGGCGGCGATTTGGGCGCGCACATCGGCGGCGGCGATGTCGTGTTGGATTTTTCTTTCCATGACAGCACGGTCGGGTTTGCCCGGCTTTGCGCCGCGCGCCAGAAGGCCATCGTCATCGGCGTCACGGGCCACACGGAGGCCGAGCGTCAGGAGTTGATGTCGCTGTCGGCGCGGATTCCGATGGTTTGGAGTTCCAACTATTCCACAGGGGTGAACGCCTTATTTTGGTTGACGCGGCGGGCGGCGGAGATTCTGGGGCCGGATTACGATTTGGAGATCATCGAGGCTCACCATCGCCTCAAGAAGGACGCCCCCAGCGGCACGGCCAGGACGCTGGCCGAAACGCTGGCGGAAGTGCGCCGCCAGCAATTGGACAAGGTCGTCCGGCATGGCCGCCAGGGCATGGTGGGCGAGCGGACGGCGGCGGAGATCGGGATTCACTCGATCCGGGGCGGCGACATTGTCGGCGACCACACGGTGATCTTCGCCGCGACGGGGGAGCGGTTGGAATTGACGCACAAGGCTTCAAGCCGGGACACCCTTGCCCTTGGGGCGCTGCGCGCGGCGCAATGGGTGGTTGGAAAAAAGCCCGGACTTTACGACATGCAGGACGTGCTCGGCTTGAAACCGTGAAGGGCGGGATTCTCCTCCCGCCCAAATCCCGCTTTTGTTCGCGGCAAGTCCTGCTAGGATAGGGCCAGATGTTACCGACACAGGATTTACATGTAAATGAGATCGTCCCGCTATTGCCGCCCAGCGCGGTGAAGGCGCAGTGGCCCACAACCGAGACGGCCAACGCAACGGTCGTGCGCGGACGCCAGGCGATTCAACAAATCCTCGAACGCAAAGACCCCCGTCTGCTCGTGCTCGTCGGCCCATGCTCCATCCACGATGTCAAAGGCGCTCTGGAATACGCGGCGAAACTGGCGCCGTTGCGGCGGGAATTGGCCGGCCGCATGGAAATTGTCATGCGCGTCTATTTCGAGAAGCCCCGCACGACCATCGGTTGGAAAGGGTTGATCAATGACCCGGGACTGGATAATTCCCACGACATCGAGTCGGGCCTCAAGATCGCGCGCCAGCTCTTGCTGGACATTGCCGAAATGGGGCTGCCCGCCGGGACGGAGTTCCTGGACCCGATCATCCCCCAGTATATTTCCGATCTGGTGAGTTGGGCCGCCATCGGCGCGCGCACCACCGAATCCCAGACCCACCGCGAAATGGCCAGCGGACTTTCCATGCCCGTGGGCTTCAAGAACCCGACCGACGGCAGCCTGCAAGTCGCCATCGACGCCATGAGCGCCGCCAGACAGCCGCACAGTTTCATTGGCATCGACCAGGACGGCGTCACGGCTGTTGTACGCACCACAGGCAACCCCATCGGACACGTCGTCTTGCGCGGAGGGCGGCTGCGGACCAACTACGACGCCAAAAGCATCCGGGAAGCGGAGACGCTGCTTGCCAGCCAAAACCTGCCGCCAGTGCTGATGGTCGATTGCAGCCACGCCAATTCCGGCAAGCAGCCCGCCCGCCAGGAAGACGTCTGGCGCAGCGTGGTCGAACAACGCGCCGCCGGCAGCGGCTCCTTGATCGGGCTGATGATTGAAAGCTATCTGGAAGAGGGTTCCCAACCCTTTCCCGTCAACCCGGCCAAATTGCGTTACGGCATTTCCATCACCGACGGCTGTCTGGGCTGGGAAACCACGGCTCGCATGTTGCGCTGGGCACACCAGGAACTAAATCTCGCGGCGGGTGTTCATCAATAGAGAATGGTGAAGAAGCCGTGACTTTGCGCTCCCTCATTGCCCTGGCTAAAGCGGAAGGCGCCAGCGACCTCCACCTCGAACCGGGTTTGGCCCCGGTCTTGCGGGTCCGGGGCCAGTTGCGCGCCGTCGGGGAACCGCTCGCTCCGGGATTGTCGTTGGAATGGGCGCGCGAGGTCATCAGCGCCGCCAACTGGGATGCGTTTCTCCAGCGCCGCTCCAGTGATCTCTCCAAAACGATCGAAGGACTCCGCTGCCGATTCAATATTTTCCACACCTCGCGCGGGGTTGGATTCGCCATCCGCCTGCTGCCGGCCTTTCAACCCACGCTGGATGGCTTGAATCTCCATCCGGATTTAAAGGCGCTGGTCCATCATCCCCATGGCTTGGTGCTGGTCAGCGGGCCGACCGGCAGCGGCAAATCCACCACCCTGGCCGCCCTTATCCAAACGATCAACCTTTCCGATGCCCGCCACATCGTCACCATCGAAAGCCCGATCGAATTCACCTTCCGCCCCAGGCGCGCCTTCATCCGCCAGCGCGAAGTGGGCCGGGACACTCCCAGTTTCGAGCAGGCGCTGCTGGATAGTTTGCGCGAAGACCCCGACGTGCTCATGGTGGGCGAAATGCGCGAGCCGGAAACCATGCGTTTGACACTGGCCGCGGCCGAAACGGGCCACCTGGTCCTGGCGACCGTGCATTCCGCCAATTGCGCCGAGGCCCTCCAACGCGTCGTCAGCGCCTTTCCCGCCGAAATCCAGAACAATGTCGCCGCCCAGTTGGCCGACTGCCTAATCGGCGTCGTTTCCCAGCGCCTCCAATTCCGCCCCAACTGGAACCTCTGCGTGCCCGAATGCGAAGTGCTGCTGGCCACCCTGCCCATCAAGAATTTCATTCGCAACCGCGACTTCTTCAAAATCATTTCCTCTCTGGAAACCGGCCTCGAACACGGCATGTGGACCTTCCAACGCTATCGCTCCTGGCTCGACAAGCGCGCCACCTTCAACCCTCCGCTCCGCGAGGTTGAGACCGCTGATGATGAACCTGCCGCGGCCGTCGAACCCGCTCCCGCGCCCCTTTCGTCCCCTGCCAGTCCAACCCACACCACACAGGCGGCGCCCTCCGCCCGCCCCGACTCCAGCCGTATCGAGATCGAGCCTACGGAGATATTCGAGAAAATCCTTAAGAGACCTGAGTGAGGAACCGGTCAGCGGAGAAAAATCGCCCTTGTCTCTCCGGTCACGGCGTCGAGGTCGCGCAGCAGTTGCTCCCAATCCACCCTGAGGCCGCGCGACGCCGTGGCGGGGTCCAGCGCCGGGCCTTCCAGCGCGCGCAATTCGACGAGCTTTTCGGAGACTTTCGGATTCGCAATGAACTCGTAGAGGCGCTCCGCCGCGACGGGATGGGGACAATCGCGGATGACACCCACGGTGTTCGGAACAAAGAGCGTTTCCTCCGTCACCGGCAGCGCCGCCACCGGCAAGCCCTCCCGTTGCGCGCCCGCAATATCGTCCGAATCCGTAAAACCAAACCACGCTTCGCCGCGCGCGACCATTTTCACAACGACTGAATTGCCGTCCACCAGAAAAGGTTTGTTGGCGGCCAGCGCGCGGCACCAATCCTGCCAGGCGGCGTCGCCCCAGTGCTGGCGCAGCGCGTGGAAATGGGTCGCCGTGGTTCCAAAAAGCGGATAGGCCAGGGCCGCCTTGCCCCGCCAGAGGGAATTGGTCGCGTCGCTGAAGGCGCGGGGGGCGGCGGCGGCGGTGATAAGGTTCGTGTTGATAACCAGCCGCCGCGTCCGGTAGCCCAGCCGGGTCCAGCCGTTGGTTTCGCGAAACACCCCGCGCGCGGCCAGTTGCCGCGTGCGGAACTCCTCATTGTTCCAGAACACATCACACTGCGGATGCCCCCGCTCTGTCAATAACCGGTTCACCAGGCCGACCGTCTTCACGGCTTCGCTGTCATAAACCGGGCGGACCTCAATGCCCGTCTCCCTCTCAAACTCCCGCAGGAGCGGCTCGGCAAACTCCTCGTCCTGCGACGTGTAAATGACCACCACCCGCGACGCGCCACCCTGGCCGCAGCCCGCGCAGAAAAGCGCGGCCGCCAGGCCGAGAACCAACCCGGCGAGGCCGCGAAATTTCTTAATCCAATTTGGTGAAGCCACCGCGCGTTCAAGCTAGCGCCAGCGTGGCCTCCCATTCAAGGAAAGGATGCATCGATTGGCAGCGCATCTCGATTTCTGGAAATTGTCCCTCCATATCGCCGGGCACCCTCCCGCGTCGGGGGCGCAAAAGCCGCAAATGACCGCAATCAGAGGTTGGCGTCGGGATTGACGGGTGCGCCGCCTTCCATCCCCCGCTCGCGATTGGCAAAAACCACTGCGATTTAGTGCGACAAAATACCTCAACACGGGAAAAATAGCTTACAGCGCACATCGGGCGTGACAAATGTCGCCCCGCACGCCGCCCGGTGCGGGACGGGCCGCGATAACCGGGGCATGGCTCTGAATGACCCGCGCGAAACCCTGACTTCAACTTTCCCCCTGCACGAAGTGCTAACAGCGATCTGCCAATGGCGGAAACTCCAGGCCACCCTCAAGAAGATGCAACGCCTCAGTCGCCAAGTCCTGTTTGAAACCGTACCCGGCCCGATCAGACGTAAACGCTTGGGAAAGAAACTTTTAGGTCTCATTTAAGCGCCATTCTCCCCTCGGAACTGGTTTCTGAATTCGGCAGAAAACGTCCAAACTTCAACGCGTGGGAGGCTCTCCCGCGCAGCCCGGTTGGCGGACTCAACTACAACTGCATGATTTGGGCTTTGGGGCGCCGCAGAGTTCCTGGATTTTTCCCAACGCGATGGCAAGACCTTGTTGCGCTTCGGGCGAGAACTCTTCCCCGAAATCGAACTTCACGGCCGGGATGGTGAGCCACCAGGCTTTTGGGGCGTGGCCGAAGACGTCGCGGGCCAGGGCGAGGATGACGGCGGGGTCGGCGGCGTGAGCCAGGCTTTGCGCGGAGACGCTGGGTTGGAGTTCGCGAAGGCGGACTTCGCGCGGGGAATCGACGGCGGCATCCACAAAGAGAACCACGCGGGCTTGCGAGACGGCGTCGGCCAATTCGGGAGCAAGCAAGGGGCAGGCAAGAGCATGAACGCCGGGAAGATTCATGGCGGAAACCGCCTCGGCGGCGCGGGGGCCGGCGCCATCGTCGCCGCGCAGGGTGTTGCCGTAGCCAATGATCAGGAAATCATCGCGCCGGGCGGTCGGGGGCGCGCAATTCATGGCGTCATTGGGAAGCCCGCTCAATGGCGGGCGGCTTCGCACAGAATGGCCCCATCCGGGCCGATCAGGCGGATGTGGAGGGGCATTTGACCGACGGCGTGAGTGGAGCAGCTCAAGCAGGGGTCGTAACAGCGGATGCCGTGCTCGACGCGGTTGAGGAGGTGTTCGGAAATGGTCGCGCCGCGAACGTAATGGCGGGCGATTTGGGCGACGGTCTGGTTCATGGCCAGATTGTTCTGGCCGGTGGCAACGATGAGGTTGACTTTTTGCAGGAGGCCGTTGCGATCGACGGTGTAGTCGTGGAAAAGCGTGCCGCGCGGGGCTTCGCTGACGCCGACGCCGCGAAGGCTGTTGATGCCGGCGTCGGCGCGGAGGTCTTCGCTCAACAAATCCGGGTCGTCCATGTAGAGTTCGATGAATTCCAGGGCGGCGAGGATTTCGATGAGGCGCGCGTAGTGATATAGAAAAGAGGAGGTCACGGCGCCGCGGCCCATGCTTTTGAAATTCTTCAATTCCGCGTCGGCTTTGGGCACACCCATGCGTTCACAGACGTTGAGGCGCGCCAGCGGGCCAACGCGGTACATGCCATCGGGGAAACCCAGGGGCGTGTAATAGGGAGACTTGAGGTAGGAGGAGGATTGCACGGATTCGCCGATGAACTGGAGATAGTCGCGGGCGTCGAGTTGGTCGGCAATGATGCAGCCGCTGCTGTCAATAAAACGCAGTTTGCCGTCATGGTGTTCCCAGGAGCCGTCCGGGCCGACCAGTCCCATGAAGAGGGAGGGGAAATTGCCGTAGATTTGAATCTCGCGCAGGTGCGTGTCCATCGTCTTCTGGAAGAGATCGAACGCGGTTTTCGCCGTGGCGAAGCTTTCCGGGAGCCAGGCCCGAATGCGGGCGCGGCCCTCCTCGGTCAAGGGAGAGCGGACGCCACCAGGAACGGCCCAGGCGGGATGGATTTTTTTCGCGCCGAGAATTTCAATGATTTCCTGGCCGAACTGGCGGAGGCGGATGCCGGCGCGAGCCAGGCCCGGGTTGGCGGCGATGAGGCCGAAGACATTGCGCTGTGCCGGCGGGGTGTCCCAGCCGAGGAGGAAATCCGGGGCGCTCAAGTGGAAAAAGCTCAGGGCGTGGCTCTGAACGATCTGGCCCAGGTTCATCAAGCGGCGCAGCTTGTTGGCGGCGGGGGGGATGTTCACGGCCATGATGGCGTCGCCGGCCTTGGCGGATGCCAGGGTATGGCTGACCGGGCAGATGCCGCAGATGCGCTGCGTGATGCCGGGCATCTCGCTGAAGGGACGGCCTTCGCAGAACTTCTCGAAGCCGCGGAATTCGACGACGTGAAACTCGGCGTCGGCCACATTGCCGGCGCTGTCCATGAAGATGCTGATCTTGGCGTGGCCCTCAATGCGGGTCACAGGTTCAATGACGATTCGTTTTGACATCATAAAATCCGATTGCCTGGCGGGCGGGCCATGCTCATCCAAACTTGAGCTGCATCCCTTCCAGCTTGGGAGTGGCGCCGCTCAACAACGCTCCGACCAGGGCCTTGATGTTGCTGGCCGGCGGCGGGCAGCCCGGTAGAAAGTACTCGACCCGCACGACTTCATGGACCGGCATGACGCGCGGCAGGAGCGCCGGCACGATGCCCTCGCACTTTGGAAGGCAGGGGTTGTTTTGGGCGTTGTCGATGTAGGCGCGTTGCAGCACGTTTTCCGTGTTGCCCGCGCCGAGTTGGTTGCGGATGGCGGGGACGTTGGCGGTGACCGCACAGTCGCCGAAGGAGACGAGCACTTTGGTGCGGGCGCGGACCTTGTGGAGGAGGTCGAGGTTGTCCTGGTTGCAGATGGCGCCTTCGATGAGGCACACATCAACCTTTTCGGGATACTCCTTCATGTCCACGACCGGGCTGTAAACCAAATCGACCCTTGCGGCGAGTTCGATAAGAAACTCGTCGAGGTCCAGAAAGGACATGTGGCAGCCGGAACAGCCGCCGAACCAAACTGTGGCTAATCTGACGCGATCCATTGTTTTTTCTCCCTGGCAGTGACGATGAATTCAAGTTTGGAGCGGTCGCGTTCCATTTCGGCCACCGTCGAGCCTTTATGGAAGAGCGCGCCCGTGGGGCAGGCCTGGACGCATTTGCCGCAGGAGGTGCAGGAATCGGCCTCGCCCCACGGCTGGTTGAGATCGGAAATGATGCGCGCATGGCCGCCGCGGCCGGAGACGTTCTTGGTGCCGGCGCCCTCAATGTGCCAGCAGACGCGCACACAACGCGTGCAGAGTATGCAGCGGTTATGGTCCATCCCAAAGAGGCGATGGGTGTTATCGACGCTCCATTTCGGAAAGCAATAATCGTAACGGACGTGGTCGATGCCCAGGCTCCAGGCGAAGGCTTGCAGCTCGCAATGCCCGTTGGCCACGCAGACGGCGCACACGTGATTCCGTTCAGCCAGGAGCAATTCCAGCGTCATCCGCCGGTACTTGCGCAGCCGTTCGGTGTCGGTTTTCACCTCCATGCCTTCGACGACTTTTGTGGTGCATGCCGGCAGCAGCTTGGGCACGCCCGCGACTTCCACCAGGCAGAGGCGGCAGGCGCCGACGTCATAGACGCCGTCCAGATGGCACAACGTGGGGATTTTGACGTTGGCCTCGTCAGCCGCCTGCAAAATGGTCGCGCCTTCCTCGGCGCTGATTTGCAGACCGTTAATGGTCAATGTTTTGGCAGCCATAAAATCACTCCTTTACGATGCGGCGGACGCGGACCGCGTTTCCGAGGCGCCATTGGGCGGCGGGCCGGACAGATCGGGGCGCAGCAACTGCTCATATTCATGGCGGAAAAAGCGCAGGGTGCTCAGAGTTGGATTGGGCGCCGTCTGGCCCAAGCCGCAAAGGCTGGTGCTCTTTACCATGTCGCAAAGTTCCTCAAGTCTGGCCATGTCGGCCGGCGTCGCCTGGCGCTGGATGATTTTGTCGAGCAAATGGTGCATTTGGACGGTGCCCGTGCGGCAGGGGATGCATTTACCGCAGGATTCGTCCATGCAGAATTCCATGAAGAATCGGGCGATTTCCACCATGTTGGTCTGGTCGTCCATGACGATCATGCCGCCCGATCCCATGATGGAGCCGAGCTTGCCGAGCGATTCGTAATCGACGGGCGTGTCCAGGTGTTCGGCGGGGATGCAGCCGCCGGAAGGGCCCCCGGTTTGCACGGCCTTGATCTGGCCGCCGTCGGGAGCGCCCCCGCCCATGTCCTGGACTATCACGCTCAAGGGGGTGCCCATGGGGACTTCGATCAAGCCGGTGTTTTTGATCTTGCCGGCCAGCGCGAAGACTTTTGTGCCTTTGCTTTTCTCGGTGCCGATGCCCGCGAACCACTCGGGGCCGCGGCGCATAATGGGCGGGACGTTGGCGAAGGTCTCGACGTTGTTGATGAGGGTCGGACTGCCCCACAGACCGCTTTCAGCCGGGAAGGGCGGCCGCGGGCGCGGGGTGCCGCGTTTGCCTTCGACGGAGGCCATGAGGGCGGTTTCCTCGCCGCAAACAAAGGCGCCGGCCCCGATGCGCAGGTCCACATTGAAGCTGAAGGGCGACTCAAATATGCCCGCGCCCAGAAGGCCCATTTGCTTGGCCTGCTTGATCGCCAGTTGCAGACGGCTGATGGCCAGCGGATATTCCGCCCGCACGTAAATAAAACCCTGATCCGCCCCGACGGCGTAGGCAGCGATGGCCATGCCCTCCAGAACGCTGTGAGGATCGCTCTCCAATACGCTACGGTCCATGAACGCGCCGGGGTCGCCTTCATCGGCGTTGCAGATGACGTATTTCTTGGCGCCAGGAGATTTGGCCACCGTGCCCCACTTGAGCCCGGTGGGAAAGCCCGCCCCGCCCCGGCCGCGCAAGCCGCTCTGGACCATGGATTCGACGACGTTTTTTGGGGCCATTTCGTTGAGCACCTCATGCAATGCCTGGTAGCCGTCCGCCGCGATGTAGCTCTCGATGCGTTCCGGGTCAACCACGCCGCTGTTGGCCAGGACGATGAAGAGTTGGCGCTTGAAAAAGGCGGCGTCGGGATCGGTTTGGGCCACGCTGGTCTGGCCGCCCTGAATGGCGGCAACGATCGAGGGCGCGTTCTCCGGGGTGACTTTGATGTAGAGGGAATTTTGCGGGTCCGCCTGCACCAGGGGGCCTTCGCAACAAAGTTTCATGCAGCCGACGCCGCGCACTTCGACTTGATCCTGCAAGCCGGCGTCCGCAACGGCTTTGTCAAGCTGTTGTTTGACGCCTTTGGCGCCGCAGGACAGGCAGCCGGCGGCCATGCAGCAGCGAAGCGTGATCTTTTTCCGTCCCGCCAGTTCCGCGTTCTTGATCTCGATAAGATCGTTGAGAATCATGCGGCCTCCCATTTCTGGATTTGCCCGACAGCCGCCGTGGCGGTCTGCCGGGGCGTCACGGCGCCGTCATAAACGACCGCCGGGGCGATGCCGCAGGCGCCGATGCAACGGGCGGTCAGGAGCGAGACGCGGTTGTCCGGGGTGGTCTCGCCGGGCTTGATCTTGGAGTGGCCCTCAATGGCGGCGAGAATCTTGTCAGCCCCCTTGACGTAACAGGCGGTGCCCAGGCAGACGACGCAGGTGTGCTGGCCTTGGGGTTTAAGGGAAAAGAAATGATAAAAGGTCGCCACCCCATAAACGCGGCTGGGTGGGAGCTTGAGCTTGTAGGAAACGAACAGGAGCAAATCGTCTTCGAGAAAGCCGAACAGCTCCTGGGCCTTGTGCAGAATCTCTATCAGGGCATCCTGCCGGTACTGGAACTTCTTCATGTGCGCTTCCAGTATCTTGAAGCGCTTGTCTCCCGATGCGTGATCAAGGGCCGCCCTCAGGCGCCCCTGCTTCTTTTCTGCCGTCGTTGCTATCATTTTTAGACTTCCGCTTGCGTTTCATCGGGCTGGCAACACATGGCTCCAACCCTGCCGCAAAACTATCGGACGGACGCCGGAACTGACACAACGGAATTTGGGGATTACTTTGCGGATTTTGCGCGATTGGGCGCCGGACATCGCGGCGCCGTTGCGCTATGCCTTGCCCTGGCTCGATTTGTTCCTGTAATAGGCATCGACCTTGGCGGACACGTCCTTGAAACCCATATCGACTTCGTAGATTTGCTTGAATTGATCCATGGCCTCCTCGGTCTTGCCCATCTTTTCGAACACGACGCCCAGAGCGTAAAGCAGTTCCTTCTTTTCGTCGTCGAAGACGCCCTTTTCCTTGAGGGCGTTTTGCAGGGTGCGCGCGGCCATGTCGTTCATGCCGCGCAGGGCAAAACACTGCCCCAGGTAGCTCATGGCCTGGAGACGTTTGTTGGGATTGTTGGTCGCCTTTTGAAATTCCGGCATGGCCTCGGCCACCCGTCCGGCCTTGAAATACAGCTCGCCCAGTTCAAAACGGATGACCAGGTCGTTGGCGTATTTCTCCGCGCGCTGTTTGCATTCGGTCAGCAAATACTCCTCGCGTTCGGCTTTGAGCTGGGCGGTTTTCGCGGCGGCATCAGGCTCCGTGGTATCAATGCGCGCGATGGCGTCGTCGAGCTTCCGAACCGTGGTGTCGGCAATCGCCTTTTGCAGGGATGAATCAGCCCCGCCTTCCCTGGCGACGATGCGGTTGTAGGTTTCCAGCGCGCGATCGTACTGCTTCTTCTCCGTATAAAGCTCCGCCAGCGACCGGTAAATCTTCAAGTTGTCCGGCTCCTTCTCCAGGCGCGCCTCGTAATCGGCGATCATCCGTTGCGCGACATCCTGGGCTTTGACCTGGCGCTTTTCCTGTTCCAGCGCGACGGCTTCGTCCTTGTTCTTGAGAATGTCCCGGTAGGAGCCGGTTCCGTCGGACAACGCTTCGTAACCGCCTTCGCTGAGGGTCTTGCGGGCCGAGATGTTCTTAAGCTCCTGAGCCAGTCCCAGGTCGCCGGGGTGAAGCCGCATCAACTCCGCAATGATCTGTTCGGCCTTATCTCCCTGGCCCGCGGCGGAATACGCGCCGGCCAGGGTCTTTAGCGCATCCTCGTCCTTGGGTGCGTGTTTGATGACGATTTGGAGCGAGAGCACGGCGGTCTTGGGCAGGTCGGCCGCCATGGCGGCTTCGGCCAGCAGTTTGTGGGCGGCCACGCTGTTGGCATCGCCGTTGAGAATCTGTTCGGCGGTCTTAATCGCCTCCAAAGGGTTCTTGCCTAATTGCATCTGGCCTTTGGCCAGCATGGGCTGGGAGCCGGCGCCGCTGAGCATCTTCTTGAAAAAGCCGCTGCGGCCGGCCTTCCTGGACTGCGCGACGCGGAGTGCTTCGCGGCATTCATAAAAGGCCGGCTCTTTCTCCAGAGCCTGGTTGAAGATGGCCACTGCGTATTCGTCGTTGTGGCGCTCCAGCGCCATTTTCCCTTTCTCCCACTGTTCGCGCAAAAGGCGTGGAATTTGGTTGGTCGTTTTTTCTGCCATAACCGAACTCTATGTAGCCGCCGGGAAAAAATCCACTGCAAAGATTGTTTGAAATCGGCGGCGGGATGCGTACTATTCGCGCCTATTGTTAAAAGGAACTAATGCAGTTTGCCGTTTTTAAAGAGGACATCCAGGGTGAAACCAGGGTCGCCGCCGTGCCGGACTCTGTCAAACTCCTGCTCAAGAACAAGCACTCCGTGCTCATCCAGAGCGGGGCGGGCCTGGCCGCCTCCATCCCCGACGCGGAATTCCAGGCGGCGGGGGCGCGCATCGTTCCGGAGGCCGGGGAACTGGCCGCGATGGCCGACTGCATTCTCAGAGTGCGGCCGGTCTCGACGGACGACGCGGGCCAATTGCCCGAGGGCAAGGCGGTGATCGGTTTCCTGGCGCCCTTGCGCCAGCCGGCCATCGCGCAAGTCCTGGCGCGCCGCCGAATGACCAGCTTCAGCCTCGACGCCATTCCGCGCATCAGCCGCGCGCAGAGCATGGACACGCTTTCGAGCATGGCGACCATTGCCGGCTACCGGGCCGTCCTCCTGGCGGCGGAGCACCTGCCCAAATTCCTCCCCATGTTGACGACGGCCGCGGGAACCATCCGGCCCGCGCAAGGGCTGGTCCTCGGGGCAGGCGTCGCCGGGCTTCAGGCCATCGCCACGGCTCGCCGCCTGGGGGCGGTCATGGAGGCCTTCGATGTCAGACCGGCCGTCAAGGAGCAGGTCAAGAGTCTGGGCGCGGCTTTCATTGAGATTGCCGCCACGGAAAACCTTGAAGATAAAGGCGGCTACGCCCGGCAGGTTTCGGCGGAAACCCTGGCCAGACAACAGAGCCTCCTCCACGAACGGGCCAAATTGGCCGACTTCATCATTTCCACCGCCCAGGTGCCCGGCAAACCCGCCCCGCGCCTGCTCACCCGCCAGATGGTCGAAGATATGAAGCCCGGCTCGGTCGTCGTCGATTTGGCCGCGGAAAGCGGCGGCAATTGTGAACTCACCCAGGCGGGCCAGATCGTGCGCCACCACGGTGTCACCATTCTGGGGCCGATCAATCTACCCGCAACGCTCCCGCTGGACGCCAGCCGGATGTTCGCCCGCAACCTGGCTACCTTCATTCTGGAGATAACCAACGAGAAGGGATTTTCGATGGATTGGAACAATGAAATTTTCACTGAAACCTGCGTCACCATCAACGGCGCCGTAAACGAGAAACGGAGGACCTCGTGACCATCGGCGCGCTGGCAATGATTTATATTTTCATCCTCGCCATCTTCACCGGCGTGGAGGTGATCAGCCGGGTGCCGACCGTCTTGCACACCCCGCTGATGTCCGGCGCCAATGCCATTCACGGCATTGTTCTTATTGGCGGCGTCATCCTCCTCGGCTCCGCCGGCGACAGCGTGCTCCTGTGCGCGCTGGGCTTCGTCGCCGTCATTCTCGGCACGCTCAACGTCGTCGGCGGATTTGTCGTCACGGACCGGATGCTGGAGATGTTCAAGTCTAAACCCACCAACAAAAGCAGCGCCGACAAATGAGCCGCACCTCTGTTCCCGAGGCCGCCTACCTCGCCGCCTCGCTCCTATTCATCTTCGGACTCAAGCGCCTGAGCAGCCCGCGTAGCGCGCGTTCGGGCAATATCCTTGCCGCCATCGGCATGGCGCTCGCCCTGGCCGGCACGTTCGTCCTTCCGGGCATGGGCCATTTCGGTTTGATCATTCTGGCCATCGCCATCGGCACGGCGCCCGGATGGCTGCTGGCCAGGCGCGTCAAAATGACGGCCATGCCGCAAATGGTGTCCCTCTTCAATGGCATGGGAGGGGCGTGCGCTCTGTTTATCTCGATGGGCGAGTGGCTGCGCGAGACCGCGCCCGCCGGGGATTTCGGACAGGCCCTTCCGATGCTTCTGGGCATTGTTTTCGGTTCCGTCAGCTTCACCGGCAGCCTGGTCGCCTTTGGCAAGCTGCAAGGGTTAATCACGGAGAAGTCGGTGCGCTGGCCGCTGCAAAAGAGCCTCAATGCACTTCTCCTCCTGGCCATCGTCGCCACGGCGGCGGAGGCTGTGCCTCATCACGACAACGCCTGGTGGGCGGTCGCGCTGGCGGGAGCGGCCTTGCTCCTGGGTGTGTTGCAGGTTCTGCCTATCGGCGGCGCGGACATGCCGGTGGTGATCTCCGTCCTGAACTCCTGCACCGGCCTGGCGGCGGCGCTGACCGGCTTTGCCATGCACAACATGTCGATGATCATCGCCGGCACTTTGGTCGGCGCAGCCGGTTCCTTCCTCACCGTGCTCATGTGCAAGGCCATGAACCGTTCCCTGGCCAAGGTCGTTTTTGGCTCCTTCGGATTGTCTCCCGTTGCCGCCGCCGGCGCCGCCGCCGTGAAAAGCGATCAAGTCATGCGCGAGATCACCGCCTCCGAATGCGCCATCATGATGGGATACGCCCGCAAAGTCATTATCGTTCCCGGCTACGGATTGGCAGTCGCGCAGGGACAGCACCTGGTGCATGACTTGGACGAAGCGTTGGAGAAGCGGGGCGTTGAGGTCAAATACGCCATCCATCCCGTGGCCGGACGGATGCCTGGACACATGAACGTGCTGCTGGCGGAGGCGAATGTTCCCTATCCCAAGCTGCTGGACATGGACGAAATCAACCCGGAATTCGAGCAGGCCGACGTGGCGTTGATCATCGGGGCCAACGACGTCGTCAACCCGGCGGCGCGCACCGAGGCTGGCAGCCCGATATACGGCATGCCAATCCTCAACGCGGACAAGGCCAAAAACGTGATCGTCATCAAGCGCGGGCGCGGCGCGGGCTTTGCGGGGATCGAAAACGCCCTCTTCTTCAATCCCAAAACCCGGATGCTCTTTGGCGACGCCAAGAAAGCCCTCCAGGAGTTGGTGACCGAGGTCAAGGCGCTGTAAAAGAGAAATCACCGCAGCCGGCGAATCCAATAATCCGGCCTGCGGCTCAAGTGCGCGACGGCCACGATCCAAAATCGGTCTGGCTGTCGAGATACACAATTCGGAACGGGAATCGCTTTGTTTTCCAACTGCGCGTTCCCAGCTTGCCGATCTTGCCGAGATCGGCATTGCTTTGAATTTTCGGCAAGATTGCTTCCACAACGGAGAGAAAAGCCTCCCCGAGAGCTGGATTCCGACCCTCGTGGAATTTGGCCGATTTGATCAACTCACTTGCGGCGAGTCGATGGTAGGCGACGGGTTTCATTCAATGCGCGGCGGGCCTCTTTCATCACATCGCAAGCGGAATCTGCCGTTGACTATCGACCCCTGAAAAACCTTGCTTTTCCACAGTAACGGGACGATGATGGGGTATCGCCGGGAAGTTCGATCAGGAGTCGCGTCAGCAGCATTTCAGTTCGGCGAGACTCCCGCATCGGCCCGCGCGTGAACCCAGCGGACGCTGCCTTGGGGCAACGCCAGTGGGAAGTGAGTTGAACATGGCATATGAGATTCTCAGCCTGGACGCCGTGGCGGGGTATTTGCATCTGACCCCGGACGACGTCGCGCAGCGCGTCAAGCGCAGTGAGATTCCGCATGAAAAGCGGGGGCGGAGGATTGTGTTTTCCAAGGAGGAAATTGACCAGTGGGCTTCGAAGCGCGTCCTGAGCCTGCCTGGCCAGCGGTTGACCGAATACCACCGCAAAACCACCCTTGGCACACGCCAAATCGTGTCCAGCCGAACGCTGCTGCCGGACATGATCCAGCCCGGATTCATCGCCCCGGCGTTGCCAGCCAAGACAAAGTCTTCGGTTTTGCACGAATTGGTGGCGTTGGCGGAAACTACCGGGCGTTTGAACAACCCCAGGGAACTGGTCGCCAGTTTGGAGGCCCGCGAAGCCCTTTGCTCCACCGGAATGCCCGGCGGTTTCGCCCTCCCGCATCCCCGCGTGCCCGACCCTTACCTGTTTGAATCCTCGTTCATCGTCCTGGGCCGCGCCGTTCAGAACATCTTTTTTGGCGCGCCCGACGGCAATCCCACGGATCTGTTCTTTCTGATTTGCTGCCAGGACGACCGCTTGCATCTGCACACCCTGGCCCGCATCTGTCTCATCGCGAAGAAGACGGCCATTCTCGAGCAACTCCGCCAATCTCCCGATGCTTCCTCCATGCATGCCGCCCTCCTCGCGGCGGAAGAGGAGGCGCTGGCCGAAACGATCACTTGACCCGCCCTAACGCCTCTGCTCCGGCGGAAGGTAGTGCCGTTCGGTCGGCCCGATGTAAATCTGGCGGGGCCGGCAAATCCGCTTTCGACGCTCGTCGAGCAGTTCCTTGAAATTGGCAATCCACCCCGGCATGCGGCCGATGGCAAACATGACCGTGAACATTTCCGTGGGAATGCCAATGGCCCTCATCATGATCCCGCTGTAAAAATCCACGTTCGGATAGAGCTTGCGCTCCACAAAATACGAATCGCCCAGCGCCGCCTCCTCCAACTTCCGCGCGATGTCCAGCAACGGGTCCTCCCGGTTCAGCGTGTGCAGCAGCAAGTCGGAAGCCGCCTTGATGATCTTGGCCCGCGGATCGTAATTCTTGTACACCCGGTGCCCGAATCCCATCAACCGCTTCCCGCTGTTCTTGTCCTTGGCCGCCGTGATGAATCTGCGGCCGTCGTCCCCGGAGGCGTGAATCTCCTCCAGCATGGTGATCACCGCCTGGTTGGCCCCGCCGTGCAGCGGCCCCCACAGGGCGCACACCCCCGCCGCGGCGCTGGCGAACAAGTTCGCCTCGCTCGACGCCACCATCCGCACCGTCGAAGTCGAGCAATTCTGCTCGTGATCCGCGTGCAGCAGAAAGATCAAATCCAGCGCGCGCACCACTTCCGGCTTCAACTCATAGCTCCCGTAAGGGTCCGAGAACATCATGTAGAGAAAATTCGCCGTGTACTTGTAGGCGGGCTTCGGATAGAGAAAGGGCAGCCCGCGCGATTTCCGGTACGAAAACGCCGCGATCGTCCGCACCTGCGAGAGCAGCCGCGCCGCCTGCACCTCGAAACTTTCCGAGTCCGGCGACTTCATCAAACCCGGATAAAAACAACTGCTGGCGTTGATCATGGCCGAGAGCATCGCCATCGGGTGCGAGGAGGGCGGGAACCCCTCGAAATGATGCTTCATCCCCTCGTGCAAATTCTCATTCTCTGTCAACAAGTCCGAAAACCGCGCCTTCTCCGGGTGCGTCGGCAGCTTCCCGTAAATCAGCAGGTAGGCCGTCTCCACGAACGTTGACTTCACCGCCAGCTCCTCTATCGGGATGCCGCGATAGCGCAGGATCCCCTTTTCCCCGTCAATAAAAGTGATCGCGCTGCTGCACGAGCCGGTGTTTCCGTAACCGTCATCCAGCGTGATGTAACCTGTCAAGTCTCGCAGCGTCGATATATCCACCGCCTTTTCCCCTTCGCTTCCCGTCACGGTTGGCAGTTCGTAAACCTTGCCGTTCAAATGCAATTGCGCTTTCTCGCTCATAGATCGGCCCACCTTATACAGTCTCCACCCCGGATTGCCACGCCTTTTCGACGATTTTTCGCCAGAATGGCCGCATCCCACCTTTGTCGAGCTTGCCTGTCCTTGAAAGCGGCGCTATCACGCCCGCGCTCCAAGACGCTTCGCGTTGAGGGTACGCTCCCGTTCCGCCGACAGGTTTTGGAGTGCGGTGCGATAGCGCCGCTTTGGCCCCGAAAACAAGACAACCTCGACAAAGGTGGGATGCGCCCCGCCGGAATAATTCGATCATTTTTGGCTTTAAACCGGGCGGCGCCCCTTGTATGAAGAGGGCCGCAGTACTTTACCATGATGAAGAGTGATGTCGAATGGCCTCGACCGGAAACGGCGGCCGGAGAGCCGGGCCATCGCCCCGATCCTTATCGAAACGGGGGCGTCCGTCACCAAACAGGTGAAGCCCGTAGGGCGACGCTCCCGCTGAGCCTTCCCCCGCGGAATCGGCTCGGCAGGAGCCTCGCCCTGCCGAACTTCGCCAAGGATTGGGGCCATCGGGCCGCCCAACGGTTTGCTTTGACACAGCGGCCCGGACGGTGCAATCTGCCCGGCATGAGTCTCCAAGCCGGAGTTTGTTGCTTGTTTGTGTCGATTTCGTGACTAATCTGTCGTCGCGCCTATGAGCACACGAACCCTGCAATTCAAAGTCGCCACCGAAGATTGGGAGTTTGAACAGATCCACCAGCTCAACTACCGCACCTTTGTCGAGGAAATCCCCCAGCACCAATCGCCGGGCCGGCCCCGCCTGGTGGACAAATTCCACGACGAAAACACCTACCTCATCTGCCTGTGCGGCGACCGCGTGGCGGGCATGATTGCCGCGCGCGGACGGCGGCCCTTTTCGCTGGACCAGAAGCTGCCCAATCTGGACTCCTACCTGCCGCCGGGCCGGCGCATCTGCGAAATCCGCCTGCTCTCCGTCGAGAAGGCCTTCCGCAACACGCAGGTCTTCCGGGGCCTTGCGGCCTTGATGTGGCAGTACGGCCTGGAGCACGGCTACGATCTGGGCGTCATTTCCGGCACCACCCGCCAGCAGAGGCTCTACCGCCACCTGGGATTCATCCCCTTCGGCCCGCAAGTGGGGACCGGCGACGCGATGTTCCAGCCGATGTATCTGACTCTGGAGAATTTTGAAAAGCAGGCCCAGGAAATCCTCCTCGAACCGATGCCCGTCCGGAAAGCGGCCAGTTTCCTCCCCGGCCCCGTCGCCATTGCCGACCCTGTCCGGCGCGCCTTCGAGCGGCCGCCCGAATCCCATCGGTCGGACTATTTCCTGGCGGAGTTTCAGAGAATCCGGCGCCGCGTGTGCCAACTGACGCGCGCCCGCGATGTCCAAATCCTGCTCGGATCGGGCACGCTCGCCAACGACGCCGTGGGCGCCCAATTGAGCCTGGAGAAACAACCGGGGCTGATTGTCAGCAACGGCGAGTTTGGCGACCGTTTGATCGATCATGCCACCCGTTTTGGGCTGACTTTTGATACGTTGAGACTCCGCTGGGGCGAGCCGTTCAACATCCTGGCCATCGAGCGTTTTCTTGCCCACGCGCCGACCATCGGCTGGCTCTGGTGCGCCCACTCCGAGACCTCCACCGGCATGTTGAACCCCCTCTCCGCGCTCCAATCCCTTTGCGCACGGACGCAGGTGAAGCTGTGCCTGGATTGCATCAGTTCCATTGGACTGGCGCCGGTGAACCTGGAGGGGATTTACCTTGCTTCGGGCGCCAGCGGCAAGGGATTGGCCGGTTATCCCGGCCTGTGCATGGTCTTCCACAATCACGCCATCGCCCCATCGCTTCGTCTCCCGCGCTATTTGGATTTGGGCTGGTACGCGGCCCACCAAGGCATCGCCTTCACCCATTCCTCCAACCTGGTCAAAGCCCTTGACGCCGCCGTCCGCCAAACCGATTGGCCAAAAAAACTCGCCGGTGTCGCCGCCGTTTCGGCGCGGCTCCGCTCCCGCCTGCGCTCGATGGGCTTCAACCTGGTCGCCTCGGACGCCGACGCGACTCCCGGAGTGCTGACCATCGCCCTGCCGCCGGGGCAGGATTCAGCCCAGCTTGGCCGGGACCTGCACGAGGCCGGTTTCCTGCTCAGCTTCAACAGCGACTATCTCCGGAACCGCAATTGGATTCAAATCTGCCTCATGGGCGCCTATCCGCCCGACAAGCTCGACGCGCTGACCGATTGGCTGGCCCAAAACGCCGCGCCGCGCCCCCGGAACTCCTCCGCCCAAATCACCCTGGCCGGGTGAGGGGCGAGCCTCGCGGAAAGCGGAGAACAAGCCGATCTGGGGCGTCGGGAAACGATGGTGACGATTCAACAGATCGCCGACCGCTTGCGGATAGGCAACCGGAAGATCGATGGCGGAATGCAGGAAGATCATTGAGTGAACACCAATGGACAAGGCTGTGGTCTGATTCATTTGATGAGCGTGGACATCTATACGACAAACCTCCCTAAAGACGAATGCATCCGGCGGCTGCAAAACCACGCGGGCCGGATAGGCGGTTCACAGCAATGGAGCGAGAGGACGGTTACGGCCAAGGTTCGTGGTGATCGCTTCAGGCTTTTTATGCGGGGACCGGCTAATGCTCGCAACTCGTTCGCACCATTCTTTTATGGGCGTTTTGAGGAAGGAGGTGGCAAGGCATGCATTCGAGGGCGCTTTCGGATGCACCCGTTCGTCCGGGGATTCCTGTTTCTCTGGTTCGGCGGGTTGATGGTCATCGGCAGCCTGATCGTCTTACTCCCAGCAACCGCCTGGGGTTCCGGACGACCACCCCCTGTGTTGGTGGTGCTTGGCCCAGCAGGAATGATGTTGCTTGGGTATGGCCTGGTTTGCTTCGGGCAAAGACTTGGGAAGGGACAGTTGGCGAGCCTTCGATGTTTTATAGAGCGCGAACTAGACGCACGTCCGTATGTCGCGGAAAGTTCGATCAAGGCGTAACAGACGCTACGACCTCTAAAGCGCCGCACACGATAGCGATTACCAACCCGGCCGTCCAAATCGCTCGCCATTTGCGGCTTTCATGACGGGCCACAGCCAAGCCCAAAAGCGCAAGGATGCGGAGCATCACGATGGAACTGAGGAAGAATGTTGTTTCCATGGGTGATTTGAATTTGGGATTAAGACTTTTTGCCCGCAGAACACGCGGAAAGCAGGGAATAACCGCCAGACTCGTTTTCTGCGTCATTCTGCGTGTTCTGCGGGCGCTTGTTCAATCTGATTGTTCAGCGGCTTTCCAAATGAAGTTCTGAATCCAAAGTCAATGCCGTGCCGACCTGGAGTGTGCGCGTCTGAATCCTGTGAATTGCCGAATCCAACCTCGACACCACGTCCCATTCGATCACGTCAGCAATGGCCCTTTGCCGGAAGGGGAGCTTCTTCACGCCGAGTTTGAGATTCCTTAGGTCCGTCCAGATCGCTTTGAATTCGCGGTTCAAGCTTTTGCATGTTTCATGAGCGTCAACCTTCGGCCCGTCATGGGCCGCCTGGGCCGCGATCAGGGCATTTTGAAGTTCCTTGAGTTTCAGCAAATAAGAACTGGAGTCCGACAACATGAGGACCGCCTGATCCAAGACCTGGCCAAGCGGCGAATGCAGGTCCCCGCGTTTGATTTCTTTGTTGCGTTCCCGGGTGGCTTTCGAGGTCAACTTGTCCGCCCGTTGAACGAGCTGGTCAATGGCAAGATTGGATTGATCGAGTCCTTTGTGATTCAGGTCCGAGCCTGTGATATTATCGAGCATCTGGTCCAGCGTGGCGGTATTTTGGGCCTTTGGGGGACGATCTGTTTCATGTGTTGATGCTCCGGCCTGAGCCGCGCCCATCATGGCCGATAAGACGAAAGCGACGCAAATGACGGGATTTTGCCTTGCGGCGCGCCGCCGGTACATGGACTCCGCGCGGGCGAGGGGGAACTCCTTTTCGCTTGCGGTCATTCTGACGGCGGATGATGCCCGACCGGGAAGATCGTGTCAAACGGCAAGCGGCGCCGATGTTGATTCAGGGAGAAGGTTAGGATGAGGGCGTTCCCCAAAGAGTTTTGTCTCACGCCCGCGTGTTCAAAACCGATGCTCAATTTTCCCCTTTGACAGTCTAGGTAAGCCGTGCATGCTCCCATGGAACATCTAGGAAAGAGAAAGATTATGCCGATAACAAAAGCCGAACTGCTTCAAGGAACACTGGACCTGCTTATTCTAAAAACGCTCGCCGCGGGGCCCATGCACGGCTACGCCATCGCGCAGCGCATCCAACAGCGATCCAACGACATGCTGGTCGTCGAGGAAGGCTCCCTTTATCCGTGCCTCTACCGCATGGAAGAAAAGGGGTGGATTACCGCCGCGTGGGGCAAGTCCGAGAACAACCGGCGCGCGAAGTTTTATTCATTGACGCGGCCGGGCCGCAAGCAACTGGAGGAGGAAACGGCGATTTGGGAACGCGTTCACCGCGCCATCACCCTTGTCCTTCAGACGGCATGAGCCTGCGCTGATGGAAGGAGAAGTGAGAAATGAACTGGCTTGAAGAATCGGAACTGCGCTTCCACCTCGATCTGCGCACGGCGGAGAACATAACCGCCGGCTCAAGGCTTGCGATTTCTCATCCAGTAATCCCGGAAACTGCGCAGCCGGCCGAGGGATTCCCGATCCTTCGCGCGATTCGCGGCAACCTTGCTGGCGATGATGTCGTCCGGATGGCAGACAGGAAACCCGTCCACCATCACACGGTGGCTCCAGGCATCCTCGAACCCCTCGATCCCATCGGGCGCAAAGACCAGGTCCAGATCGAACGGGCCGTTTTTCAACTGGATAAAATCCTTTCCGCGCTCGATCTCGCCGGCTTCCGTTTCGGTGAGCAAGAAGCCCAATTCGCGCAGTCCCGCCGCCAGAGCGCGTCCGTTGCCCGGCGCGCGGTCTGGGAATATGTCCGCGTCCTGCGTCGTGTCGGGAAAGCCAAGAATGATGGCGCCCGATTTTCCGATGAAGAGATAGCGCACACCGTGTCGCGCGAACACGTCTCGAATCTCCTCCGCCTGCCGGTATTCAAACGCGCCCATAACCCAGCCAATCGGGGAGGTTGTCCTCGCACCACCGGCGGTATTCCTCCATGCTGTCGAACGAGCGGTACCGCGCGTCGTCCAGAACCGGTTTGTAGGTCCGAACGAAGGCATAGCGGAACCGCTGCGCCAAAGGACGCCGCGCTGCCGCCTCGAACTCGGCCAGCCAGTCAGGCGGGATTTTGCTCAACGCGCTCACCAGTCAAAGCTACCCTTTGGATAATCTCCCTGCAAGGCTGGTTTCCTCGTCACCTTGAGGAGACAGTGGAGGGTCTGCAAACAGGCGATCAAGTGATCCTGTCCGACACCTCACAATGGGACTCCTGCGACCGCCTCCGGCTGAATTAGCCAAGGTCAGCGGTCAGGCGCGTTGGTTTTGCCGTCTTCGATTTCCAGCAGGAGGCGTTGGGCGTCGCGGTAACGGGGGGCCTCTTCCAAGGCCTCCAGGACGTGGCGTTTGGACTCGCTTTCCGCGCCGCCTCGCGTGTGCAGCAGGCGCGCCAGCTCAAAATGCACCGCCGCCGGGTCGGGCGGGTCCAGCAATAGCAAATCGCGGCACGCGCCGATGGCAATGCCGGTTGTTCCAGTGGCGGCGCCCGCCTCGGCCAGCGCGCGGTACGGCGCGGATATGAGGGGGTTGATGGCCAGCAACCGTTGCGCGTGGCGGACCACCCCCGGCCAGTCCTTTTGCGCCGTCAATACTTCGATCAGGCGCGCTTCCAGATCGACGAAGTCCGATTCGCGGGCGGCCAGTTTCACCAGCGCGGCCAGTTCGGCGTTGGTGTCCTGGAGGTTCCGCTCCGTGACGGCCAGTAGCCAGAGGGGATTGTCCGCGCGGCGCTCTCCCGCGTAGGAATCGGCCAGCGCCTGAAGGACCGGCTTGGCTTCGGCCCAGTTGGTGGCCGCCAGCAGCTTTCGCGCGCGCTCCATCTCGCGGTAATAATTATGCGAATGCAAGAGGTCCCAGGCGGCGTTTTCGGCCGCGGAAGCGTCGGCGGGCGGGCGATCGAGGTCGGCCTTCGGGGCGAGAGCGGCGGCTTGCTGGCGGGCGAAGGCGTCGAATTGCTTTTCCAATTCCGCCAGGGGAGCGGTATGGGCTGAGATGGCCCGGTTGATTTCCGCGCCCTCCCGCAGGTCGTGGAGAATGGCTTTGAGGGTTTCCATGCCGTGCCGCTGGACCAGGAATTCGACGACCAGGGACGACTCGAAGTAGGCGAATTGCAGGTCCCTGGAGTTTTTGGGCGTCAGGAACGCGCCGCTCAATTTGCCCAGCGGTGTCAGGCCGCCGCGCAGGATGATTTCGCGGTAGGCCAGGTTCATGCGTTCGCCCCAGGTCGGATCGGCCTGGCGCTCTTCATAGACAGAAATGCCCTCGCTCAACCAGCGCGGCATGCGGTTGCTGGTCGCGTTGAGGGTGACGACGTGACAGAACTCATGCCACAGAACGTCCTGCCAATTGGCCGGATTGGGCGCTTGCGAGGCGGGGCTGTTGGCCGTGATGACGGAGCCGAAACAGACCCCCAGGTACCCCGGATTGCCCGGCAGCCCGAATGTCCGCACCGCGAAATCCTTCTGCTCCGGGAAAATATCCACCGTCGTGCGCTGGGTCAGTTCGACGCCGTATTTGCGGCAGAGCGTCTCGCGGGCGCGTCCCAGCAATTCCAGCACGGCGTCCCCATAGAGCTGCGCCTCGTGCGGCGACATCCAGACGATGAACTGCGCGTTGGACACGATCTGGAATTTCTCCATCTGGTCGCGCAGCGTGACGAGGTTGTAAGCGGTGATGTCGTAGTTGTCCTGGGTGTGGACGGACTGGGCCAGTTGCCAGCCTTCGTCATCCTGTCCCAGGCGCAGGAGGTCCTCGGCCAGTTCGCGGCGGGCGGGAAGGAAGGAGGCATCGAACGCGAGGGCGCGCTTCTGAGCCTCCGCCGCTTCGGCAAAACGATACTTGCGCGCGAGTTTTTCACCAATGAGATAATCGACCTCGGGATTGTTGGTCCAATACCGCAAGGCGTCGGAGCGGAAATGCCGCTCGGCTTCAGCGTCGTTGCGCAAGTGCGCCAGCACGGCGCGGCAGGCCAGCGCTTCGGGTCGATGAGGATTGACCTCCAGGACCAGGGCGAGTTGTTTTTCTGCCTCGTCGTATTGCTCGGCGTCCATCAAATAATCGGAAAGGAGCAGCAGCGTTGGGATGTGGCGCGGATTCAGGGCGAGCGCGGAGCGGATGTGAGTCATCATCTGCTCGGCGTCGCCGGAGGCGAAAGACTGGGCCAGGCCCGACTCCAGGTCCGGATCGTCGGGGAAGGCCTTGAGGCCGGCGCGGAATCGCTCGGCGGCGAGGGCGAAGTCGTGCTTGTCGAGGGCCAGTTGGCCGCTGGCCAGAAAGGCGTCGCGGATGGGCGGGGCCAACTCTTCGGCGCGGCGGAAGCAGTTTTCGAGCACCAATTTCGGCTCAACGCCCAGCAACAGAAGAGCCTGGCCCAGCGGGACGGCGTCTTCGCTCTGAAAAGGGCCGACGTGCTCCTGGATGGCTTCCTTCAGGTCGGCCAACTGCCGGGCGGCGCCGGCGGAATCGCCTTGGAAGAGGGAGGTTTCGCGGGCCAGCAGGCGCAACTCCAGGCCGCCAGCCCCCTCTCGCAGCCCGGCCAGGGCGTTGGTGTGCGCGTCCGAATAGCGCCCCACTGTCAATAATGCTTTTATCAGCAGCACCCGCCAATCCTCGCGATACCGCGCGGCTGCCACCTTCGCCCCCGCCGTTGTGATGACCGCGTCGTAATGGCCGAGGAGAAAATCGCGCTCGGTCTGCGCGACAGTTTGGGCGGCTGCCTGAGACGCCAGGATCAAACAGGCGGCGCCGGCCAGGGCGAGGCGCAATGAACTGTAGGGACGCGGCATCCTGCCTCAATGGATACGCTGCTTTTCATCCGCGCGCAACCAGCAAAGGCTATCCACTGCAATTCAGACAGTGGGGG
>PLGF01000139.1 GCA_003138485.1 Verrucomicrobiales bacterium
CGCGTCAACACCAACGCCGTCGTCACTCAAAACAACCTTTTCAACTTCCACACCTCCGCCATCGCCGACGACTACTCGGCCAACTGCGTCTTCTCCCTCAACAGCATATCGAACTGCATGTTCACCGAAGGGTGAGGCTTTCGGCGAGCCGGGGGTGATTCTCGGGGGAAAGGGACGGCTCCGCGAGGGCCCTACCATGGCGTTTATGGTAGATGGCAAGGCTGTCGGCGGGCGTTTTGCCTTGCATCGCTCAAGAAATGAGAAGCGCCCCCACGGCACCCCTTTTGACTTTCCTCCGCCCTTGCTCTACTCTCCCGGCCGCATGAATGTCATTTCCTGGCGCCAGGCCGATTTTGCCCGGCAAATCGAGCGCATGTTGGCGCCGTCAAGTTTGTTCGATCCCGCCATCGAGGAACAGACCCGCTCCATTATCGAAGCCGTCCGCACGCAAGGGGACACGGCCCTGGCCCAATTGACCGAGCGATTCAACGGCGCGCGCCTCAATCCGGACCTCTTCGCAGTCAGCCAGGCCGAATTGCTCGCCGCCGCGATGCAGATTCCCCAGCCCCTCCGCACGGCCATCGCCCAAACCACTTCCAACGTCGAGGCCTTTGCCCGCCGTTCACGCCGCAAGAATTGGTCCATGCGCAACAGCCACGGCGCCATCGTCGGCGAGAAATTCGACCCCATCACCCGCGTAGGGATCTACATTCCAGGCGGAGCCGCCCCGCTGGTTTCGACGGCGCTCATGACGGTCCCCCTGGCCCGCGTGGCGGGCTGCCCCGAAATTGTCGTCTGCACCCCTTGCGACCGCGAGGGACGCGTCAACCCCGCCCTGCTCTACGCGGCCCGCCGCGCGGGCGCGACGGAAATTTACCGGCTGGGCGGGGCGCAGGCCATCGCCGCGCTGGCCCTGGGCACGCCCGCCATCCGCAAGGTCAATAAAATCTTCGGACCCGGCAACGCATACGTCGTCGCCGCCAAACGCCTCCTCTTCGGCTACGCCGCCATGGATTTGCTGCCCGGCCCAAGCGAACTGCTGATTCTCGCCGACGACACGGCCCATCCCGCGTTTGTCGCGGCGGACCTGCTGGCGCAGGCCGAGCACGGCTCCGGCCACGAACGTGTCTGGCTGGTCACACCCTCGGCCAAGCTGCTCGCGGCAGCGCGGCGCGAACTCTCCCGCCAACTCCCCAAATTGGCGCGCCGCAAATTGATCGAGACCGCGCTGGCGCGCAACGCCTGGCTGGTCGAGACGCGCGACATGCCACAAGCCGTGTCCCTGGCCAATCGCCTGGCGCCGGAACATCTGGAAATCATGGCCCGCCAGGCCTCCATCCTGGCGCGTTCCCTCGTCACCGCCGGCGCGATCTTCCTGGGAAACGATTCCCCGACCGTTTTGGGCGATTACGTCGCCGGCCCCAGCCACACGCTCCCGGCCGGGGGCACCGGCGCCAGCTTCGCCGGATTGACGGTTGACCAGTTCCAGCGCCGCACCAGCGTCGTCGAGTACAAAAAACCCTCCTTGCGAAAGGCCCTCCGGGGCGTGCAGGAATTCGCGCAAATCGAAGGCCTCGACGCCCACGGCCGCTCGGCGGCTCTGCGCCTGGGGGGCGGACGGTAAGGAGGCGGAAATAAGAGCTTATCCGTAAACAGACTTGGATTGGGGAGCGCGACCAGCCCGCGCTCCCGAAAAGAATCGCATCGTCCTGATTGGAATCGTGTCGCGGGGAACTATTTACGGACAAGCTCTAAATTAAGGCAGCCTACTACTCCAGCGCCTGGCGGGCGTGGGCCAGGACCTCCCGTTCAACACGGCTCTTGAACATAAGGGCTGCCAGCGGCACCTTCATTTCCACCACAACCTCGGCCTCCCGCACCTCCACGCTGCCGGAGACGGAGAAGCCCAGGGCGCGAAAACTGAACGTGTCCACATAACCGTTCCAGCTCTCCGCAATATCCGTTACATGGCCCGAGTTCTTCGCGCGAACTTCCGCAGCCAGCCGCGCAAGCCGCTGTTTGGCTTCCTCCTGGCTCAGTTGATGGCGGACCGACAGACTTATTTTCGGCATGACACAGTATAGAAAAATGGCGGCGATGGGCAATCCATCAAAAGTCCTTCTTTCAAACCGAACGCGGTCGCCGGCCGCCTTTGCCCTCGCGCTCCAGCGCGTGCGCCTCCCAAACCAAGCGCAGCCCCTCCAATGTCAGCAGCGGGTCAACCGCCGTGATCTCGGTGACTTTCGAGGACATCAGGCGGGCGTAACCGCCCGTGGCCACGACGCGCAGGCGGCGGCTGCGCAACGCCCGTCGCAACTCGCCAATGAGCGCGCGGATCAATCCCCGATACCCATGCACCGCTCCGATCAACATCGCCTGCCGGGTGTTCTTGCCCACCACCCCCGCCACTTCCCGAATCCGAATCCGCGGCAACAACGCGGTCTTTTCATGCAGATAATCCGTCATCACGTTTAATCCGGGCGCGATGATTCCCCCCGCGTATTTGCCCCGCACGTCCACCACGTCGAACGTCACCGCGGTCCCAAAATCAACCACCACGACAGGCGCCCCGAAATGCCGCCGCGCCGCCACCGCGTTGGCCAGCCGATCCGCTCCAATCGTTTCCGGCCGGGGGTAATCAATCCCCACGCCGCGCACTGTCTTTGCGTTCAACTCCAGGCACGTCAGGCCGAACCTGGTCTTGACGTACTTTGCCACCTTCGGCGTGACCGCCGGCACAACACTACACAAGATCGCCCCCGTGATCTCAGGCATCTTCAGCACCCGGTCCGCCGCCGGTCCCGCTCCGCCCTTCAGCCAGCCTGCCGTGGGCACATCCCCCTGACGCACAACCCGCCGCCCATCGGCCAGGCCGATGTGCGTGTGAGTATTGCCGATGTCAAACAGCGCGATCATCCCTCCATCGTCCCCCAATTGACCGCGAATGTAAACCCGGCTGATGACCGCCAACGGGCGCATGGGCGCATCTCATTTTCCAGCAACCCGCCAGGCACGGATGCGCTGGAATGACCAATGCCTAAGCCGTCATTCTCAATCGACATGTCCGAAATCTTGACGTACTACTTTGCCATTAGGACTTGCCCCAAAAAGTGAAATGCTCCAACGGCCTCGCTGATGCGAACAAACATACCTCTCGAAATCATCGGCAACTGCGCGGACCCCGCGCGAGTCAAAGCGTGGCTGGAGCGGGTTCCCGCCGACGGCGCCGGCGTGCGCTGGCAGGAACTCTCCGCCGCCCAGGCCCGCGTGCTGGTGTCCCTCATCAGCGGTTCTCAGGCCGCCGCCGAACTGCTGCGCGCCCACCCAGACTGGCTGCCGCCGTTGCTCGAACCGGGTGCGGTGGAGCATCCCCGCCAGGAACAGGGCCTGCGCCGCGAGGTTGGGCAATGGCTGGCGCCCTTGCTGCAACGCGGCGAATATGAAGCCGCGTTCGGCCAGTTGCGCCTCTTCAAGCAGCGCGAAATGCTGCGGATCGCGGCGCGCGATCTGGCCCGCCTTGGCCCTCTCTTCCAGATCATGCGGGAGATTTCCAACGTCGCCGACCTTTGCCTCCAATCCGTCTTTCGCCTTTGCCACCGCCGATTGACCGGGCGCCTCGGCTCCCCGCGCCACCTCGACGCCCGGCAGCAGTGGCAGGAAACCACTTTTTCCGTCCTCGGCCTGGGCAAGCTGGGGGGACAGGAATTGAATTACAGTTCGGATGTCGATGTTCTTTTTGTCTATGGCGAGGAAGGGCGCGTTTTCAAGGGCGCGCCCACCGGCGGCGAACCATCGGGCGGCGGCCTCTCCAATCACCAGTTCTTTACGCGCCTGGCGGAGATGATGATCGACGAAATCCGAACCATGACCGCCGATGGCTCTCTTTATCGCATCGACCTCCGTCTGCGGCCCGAAGGCAAAGGGGGGCCGCTGACCCGTTCCCTGGCCAGTTACGAGAACTACTATTCGCAATGGGGCCAGACATGGGAGCGGATGATGCTCATCAAGGCCCGGCCCGTCGCGGGCGACCCCTCCCTGGGCGCCGAATTCATCGAAATGACCCAGTCGTTCCGCTACCCGCGTTCCCTGAGCCGGCGGACCTTGCGCGAGGTCGCCGCTGTCAAGACACGGATTGAAACCGAGATCGTCAAACAGGGGGAACTCGACCGCAACGTCAAACTGGGCCGCGGCGGGATCCGCGAGATTGAATTCATCGCCCAGACGCTTCAACTCCTCCACGCCGGCCGCCAGCCTTTCCTCCAAGGCACGGCCACCGTTCCCGTGCTTGAAAAAATGGCCCAATACTCTCTCCTGCCCGCCGAAGACGCCGCCCAATTGTCCGACGCTTACATCTTCTTCCGCGAAGTCGAGCACCGCTTGCAGATGGAATCCGGCCAGCAAACCCACACCATCCCCGCCGAGCGCCGGCCCCTCCTGCGACTGGCCCGCCTGATGGGCTGCGCCACGCCGGCCCGATTCGAGGCGGCCCGCCGCAAGCACGCCGGCGCCGTTCGCAGGATTTACGACCATCTCCTGGCTGGCGACGAGCCGCCCGCGCCGGATTTGCCGCCCCTGGATTCGCCCGAAGCGACCGCGCCCTGGAAGGATTTGTTGACGCGCAGCGGCTTCCGCGACGCCGACAGCGCCTTTGGCATGGTCAAACTTTTTATCCTGGGGCCGGACTACGCCCATGTTTCCGCGCGCACGGTCGAATTGGCGAGCGAACTGTGGCCGCGCTTCCTGGCGATGTGCCCGCGCCTTGAGTCCGCCGAAGCGGGCACGCCGGGGCGCGTTTTGTCGGACCCGGACCGCGTGCTGGTGCGCCTGGCCGGCTATATCGAAGCCTACGGCGCGCGGGCGCCGCTCTACGAGTTGTGGATTCATAACCCCTCGCTCTTCGAGTTGTTGCTGCTCTTGTTCGACCGCTCGGAATTCCTTGCCGAACGCGCCGTCCGCGCCCCCGACCTGGTGGACGAACTGGAATTGAGCGGACGCCTCAACCGCTCCAAAGGCCCCGGCGAAATCCTGGCCGATTTGCGCCACGGCGTCGGCGACGCCGATCAGGGGCTGTGGTTGCGCCGGTATCATCAAGCCGAATTGATGCGCATCGGCTTGCGCGACATACTCGGCCTGGCCGATTTCGAGCATAATCTCCTGGAACTCTCCGGCCTGGCCGACGCCTGCCTTCAATACGGCGTCGATGTCTTGATGCGCCGGCACAGCTTGAAGTCCGCCCCCTTCTGCGTGGTCGGCCTCGGCAAATTGGGCGGACGCGAGATCAATTATGGTTCCGACCTTGACATTGTGTTCGTGGCCCGTGCTGGAGCGGCGAATCTGCCGCAATGCCAGCGCCTGGCTGTGGAGTTTCTGGAGCTTATTTCGGCTCAAACCGAATCGGGCGCCACCTTCCAACTCGACGCCCGCCTCCGGCCCGACGGCGAAAAGGGTCTCCTGGTCAACACTCTGGAAGCCAACCAGGACTATTACCGCAAGCGGGCGGGACTCTGGGAAATCCAGGCCCTGACACGCGCCCGCGCCATTGCCGGCGACCTGCAAGTGGGCGCGATGTACGAGCGGATGGCCGGGGCGCTGGGCAATTTTTCCCCGAAAAACGTCGCCGCCAAAGCCGTCCCGGCCGCCTATACGCCCTCATGGCTCGCCGAAATCGACCAGATGCGCCAGCGCGTCGCCAACGAGCGCACGCCGGCCGGCATGGACCATTTGGCGATCAAAACCGGCGTCGGCGGGCTGATGGACGCGGAATTCCTGGCCCAAGCCCTATGCCTGGCTCATGGCTGGCAGGAACCCAACACTCTCCAGGCCTTGCGCCGGGCGCGGGAAACGGGAGTCCTGGCGGTGGCTGACGCGGAAGCCCTCCTGGGTAACTACCTTCAATTGCGGCGAATTGAAGGCATCCTGCGCCGCTGGAGTTTCGAGGGCGAAACCCTCCTGCCCGACGAGCCGGCCCCCTTCCAACGCGTCGCCGTCCGATGCGGCTACGCCGGCGCCGCCCAATTCCGCCTCGCCCTGCAAGCCATCCGCGCCGCCATCCGCGCCGTTTATCAAAAACACTTCCAGCCCGCGTCCTGAATTGAAGTTTGGAAAGTTCTGTCCGATTTATGCCAAGTCGTAGATTTATTAGTGGATGCAGGACTTGAACGACATTGAATTGCTTGACCGTTACGCCACGAAA
The DNA here is from genome assembly GCA_003138485.1 of Verrucomicrobiales bacterium. Classification (GTDB taxonomy): domain Bacteria; phylum Verrucomicrobiota; class Verrucomicrobiia; order Limisphaerales; family Palsa-1400; genus PLGF01. The sequence continues at coordinate 6,194 of PLGF01000139.1, forward strand.
GGCAGCGAGGAGGCGTTCGCCGCGCTCGTTGCGCGGCATGTCAACCTGGTCTATTCCGTCGCTCTGCGCCATGCCGGCAACCCGCATCTGGCTGAAGATGTCACCCAGACCGTTTTCATCCTGCTTGCCCGCAAGGCGCATCTGTTCGGCAAAAGAACCATCCTCCAGGGCTGGCTCCACAAAACCGCCTGGTTTACCGCCGACAACATTCTCAAAACCACCATCCGGCGGCAAAACCGCGAACAGGAGGCCTTTGTGCAATCGCGCTTGAACGAACCGGGATCCGACATCTGGGCGCAAGTCGCACCGCTGCTGGACAGCGCGATCGCCGGATTGAACGAAAAGGACCGCAACGCCATCGTGCTCCGATTTTTTAACGGCCGGAAACTCAGCGAGGTGGGAGCCGCCCTGGGCACCAGTGAAGATGGCGCCACCAAACGAGTCAATCGCGCGGTGGAGAAACTGCGCGATTATTTCACCAAGCGCGGGGTTGTGCTGTCGGCAGCCACCCTGACCGCCATCATGGCCGCCAATTCCGTCCAGGCCGCTCCGGCGGGTCTGGCCACCGCCACCACCGCCGCATCGCTGGCCGGGGCGGCCGCCACAGGTTTGTCCGGTCTCATTACAACTGTAACGAAAGTTATCATTATGTATAAAAAATCATCCGCGGTATTGGGAATCGCCCTGGCTGCCGCTGTCGCGGCGCCATTCATCGTCGCCAAAGCCGAACCGACGCCCGCCGGACCGCCGCCCTTCCAGTATGGATTGTATGTCCACTTCGGCATATCGACTTTTGCCGGGTATCGGGGAGCCACGGCTACGGGGGACGCCCCCGCCGAACGTTATGCCCCCGCCGGCTTGGATGTCGCCGGCTGGATTCGGACGGCGAAGCAGGCGGGGATGGATTGCGCCGTTCTCACCGTCAAGCACGAGGCGGGTTTCTGCCTGTGGGACGCCGACAATTACGACTACGACGTGGCCAACAGTCCGGTAAAAACGGACGTCGTGGCGGAATTCATGGCCGCGTGCAAAACCGAAGGCATCATGCCGGGCATTCATTATTCCATTCCCGACGCGTACAACGAAGGCACGGTCATGTTCAACGGACCTGTCTCCGCGGAGTATTTCGAGTTGATCAAGAGACAGACGAAGGAACTGCACACCAAATACCCGGAGATCAAGGTCCAGGTGTTTGACATTGCGTACCGACTTTCGAAAAGCCAGTTGCAGGAACTCCGTCAGACGGTGAAAGCCGTGAACCCGTCGTGCGCCGTTCTTTGCGAAATGGGCAATGCCTCGCAATCAAAATACGCTTGCGACACGGTGAACCAAGGGTGGTTTTGGGCGCCCAATGCCCAGATCACCCCGGCTCAGAAACTCTACGCGGAATACTCCGACGCGCGCGCCAAGGGATTCCCCTTCCTGCTCAACGTCGGTCCGGATAGATCCGGGCACATCCCCGACCAAGACACCGCCACGCTGATGGAGATGAAGCGGCTGATCGGGCAAAACCCTCCGCAGTAAAGGGAAGCTCTGAATTACTTGAAAGCAAGGCCGACCAAGGCAAGACGAGTTGATTGCCAACCGGGGCGATTCCCAAGGCCGGGGGCGCGGTCACGGTGAAGGCGTTGATGCGATTACCGCCTGAAGGCGGGACACGCGACGCCTGAACCGCCCAAAAGCGGGACAGGGTTCCAGGTGAAATACGAGACCGACGGCATTTTCCAAGCGCGGCATTGCCGCTGTATATAACATGGCATGAGTTTAGCTATACAAAATCGCATGGAAAAATTACGATTATTTTGCAGGATTCTTCTCACAAGCGCCGCGGTGGCTGTCATTCAACCCGCCCACGCACAAAACCTTGTCGTCAACAGCAATTTCGCCACCGGCGATTTCACCGGCTGGATGGTCGCCGAGACCGGCAGCGGCGGCAGCCCCCACGACTACGGAGTCACCTCCGCAACCGATGGCGGCTCGAAGGTCCCAAATCCCGGAGACACTTACGGGGCTTATTTCAATCCGGCGGGCGGTGTGATGAGTCTGACGCAAACGGTGGATATTCCCGCCGCCGGGACTTATCTGATAAGTTGCGCCGTGGAGCCGGTGGTTGACGATCAGGATACCTTGACCATCTCTCTGGGCGGCGCGGCTGTGTTCACCACGAATTTCGAGTTTGGGAGTCCTTTCACTCAGATCAGCGTTTCGGCCTCGGCGGCGGCCGGTTCGCAGGTGTTGGAATTCCAATTCACCCCCGGCAGCGGGCCGATGTTTTTTGACGACGCGGGTCTGGTCGCCGAGGCCGTGGCTCCGACACCGACTCCTTGTTCGGTTTTGGGAAGCGCCGCCGCGGGGGCAGTCGTCGGATTAAATGGCACGCGGATTCAAAACGTCTTCGCGAACATCAGCGGCGACGTGTGTGTTTCCCAGGGCGGCTGGCTGGACAACGTGCCTCCCAGCACGATCACCGGCAGCGTCTTCGAATTTAAAAACGGCCAATACTCCGGCCGCGGCCGCCTCGAGGGAAAATTGACAGTGAACGCGGCGCTGCTCAACACGGTCAACGAGGACGCCCTGAACGCCGCCGCGACGGTCGCCGCGATGACGCCCACACAGGTGTTTAAAACAATTCGGCGCCCCACGGTGATTACCGGAAACGGCGGTGTCAACGTGATTGACATCAATGGAAACATCACCGACTCCGTCGTGCTCAGCGGAAACGCCCACGATGTGTTCTTCATCAACGTCTCGGGAACGATTGACCTGCGCGACCGCGCGACCCTTGCAGTGGCCGGAGGTGTGACCGCGGGCGCCGTGCTTTACAATCTCACCGGAACCGGCGCCGTCGAGATTCATGTCCGCAATGTCGTGAACGGGACGATTCTGGCTCCCAATTACAGTCTCGAGCTCGACGGCGACTTCAATGGCGCGGTCATCGGCGGCGGCAGAAACAAGGCGATCAACCTGTTCGAAGCGCGGGTCACTCAAGCGGCCTGCCCTCAATGATGCCGCCCAAGCAGCCACAGCCATAGACGAACACAACTTGCCCTGGAGCAGACACCCTTGTCTGCTCTTGAGGCTTTTGGCGGACGGGATGGCCCGCCCGCCATCGGAAATATGGGAAGGTGTTTCCGGGGCTTGGCATCTGGGGCGGGGGGTGGTAAAATGAGTTGAGAAACTGGATTGCAAGATGCCTTTATACGAATACGAACTCTGCGAGGGTGACTGCGTCGCCTGCGGCGGGAAGTTCACGCTCCGGCGCCCCATTGACGCGCCCCCGTTGAAAGTCTGCCCCGCCTGCCGCCGGCCCGTGCGCAAGCTCATTTCCAGCTTCAGCTCGCCGATCAAGACCAAACCCGTCTCGTTTTCCGACGCCAAAAAGGCCGGGTTCACCGTTCTCAAGCGCCTGGGCAAGGGAGAATACGAGAGGCAATAGCCGGTTGGTTCACGGCGATTTCAGCCGGTAAAATGCGTCCGATCCCGCTGCGCTGTCGGTGAACGCGTTCATGCTGTTGGTCAGAAAGGGCAACTCCGCCGGCGCCGTCCAGCCGTTGGAAAGCGCCAGATTGGTGCTGCGTTGCAGCAAGAAACTCACTGAGGATGCCGGCCACGTCAGGAGCAGTTCCGGGGGATTTGTCAACCACTCGATGCTCATGGTGCGCTGGGCCGCGGAAACGAACCGGGCGACGGCCGAGGCTGTGTTCCCGCTGGAATCGAGGTTCCCTTCGACAAATCCCATGCTGGCGATATTGGTGGCCGCGCCGGCGCCGGTCGAGGCCGCCACGACCTGCATCGTGGCGCTGGTGTTGTTGGTCAGGATGCCGATGTCGCATACGACCTGGCCGTTGTCATAGACGCATTGCCCGGCGCTGCTCGCGGAGGAAACGTAGGTCATCAAGCCCGGCACGGCGTCGGTCACCGAGAGGCCCGTGATGATCGACGGCCCTTCGTTCGTCACCACCAACTCATAAGTGACGTTGGTGCCCGGCCCGGAGATCGCGGGGCTGGCCGTCTTTGTCAACACTAACAGGCTCGGCTTCGTGACGGTGAAACTGTTCGAACTGGCGTCGTTCCCGTAGGGCGTGACAACGGTGATCGGGCCGCTGGCGCCCCCCGCGGGCACGGTGGCCCGCAACTGGTTGGTGGAGGCCGTGAAGACCGGCGCGTTGACTCCGCCGAATTGCACCGCCGTCACGTCAAAGAGGCTCGTTCCGCTCAGGGTGACGACCGTGCCCGCCGGGCCGATGCCAGGGGTGAAGGAGTATATTTTGGGAAGGATGGCGAAGACGTTGGTGCTGATGATGAGGCCGCCGGGGGCGGTGATTTCGATCAACCCGCTGCCGGCGTTGGTCGGCACGGTCGCGGTGATTTGCGTGGCGGAAGCGGCATAATTATAGGCGACTCCATTGATTGTCATGGCGCTGGCATTGATGAAATTGCGGCCCGTAACGGTGAGCGTCGCGTTGACAATGGCGGCATTGGAGCTCAAGCCGGTGATCCAGGGCTGAAGGTAGAAGTAAGCGGAGCTGGCGCCCGATCCTTTGTTGTTAAACACGGTCACCGGCCCGGAACTGGCGCCGGACGGCACGGTCACGATCAGCTCCGACGTTGAGGTCGGAGTCTGGTAAGCGGCCGGGACGCCGTTGAACTCCACAGCGGGATTGGCCAGATTGGCAAAATTGGCGCCGCTCAGGGTCACGCTCTGGCCGCGCACGCCGCCGGCCGGAATGAAACCGCTGACCACGGGGGCGGCGGTGGCGAAGACGGTGAAATTGCTGCTGGTGATGTAGCTGGAAGAACCGGCTGTCACTTTGATCGCGCCGGTGGAGGCGCCGGCGGGAACCTTCGCGGAGATTTGCGTGCCGCCCGCGCCCGTCTCTGAGAACGACGCGCTGACGCCGTTAAAGGTGACACTTCCCACTCCAGCCAAATTCAATCCGTCGATGGTCACGTTCGTTCCAGCCGCGCCCAGAACGGGAGTGAAATCCGTCACCAACGGCGCAGTGGCGTTGGTGAAGTTGGTGCTGGTTGTAAAGCTGCCCTTGGCCGTGGTGACCTTGATTGGTCCGGCGCCCGACCCCGGCGGAGGATAGACCTGGATTTGACCGCTGGAGTCGCCCGTTATGGTTGCGGTCTTGCCATTGAAGGTCACGCTGGTAGCCGACGCCAGGTTCAGGCCATCGATCGTCACCGGGGTATTGGTCGTCCCAATCGTCGGGCTGAAGTCCGTGACGATGGGACCGATGCCGGTGAAAAACTCGTTGGTGTTGGTAACGGAGCCATCGGCGGTGGTGACACTAATATCCCCGCTTGTCGCCCCTGAGGGCACAGTGGCGTTCAATTGCGAGGTGGAGACGATTGAAGCGACGGCGGTTGCGCCATTGAATTTGACCGTGACCGGCGTGAAGAAATTTCCCCCGTTGATGACCACAGCCGCGCCGATGGCCGCTGCCGCGGGCGAGAACCCCGTGATGGTGGGCGCGCTGGAAGTGATAAAGCTATTGGTGCTGACATTGGTTCCGGCGCTGGTGATGACGGTGATCGGGCCGTTGGCCGCGCCGGCCGGGACGGTCACCACCACCTCGGTCAAAGCCACGACGCTGCCGCTGACCGAAGCGTTCGTCCCGGAGAAGACAACGATGGTGCCGTTGGTGACAAAATTGGCGCCCTGGATGGAAACGATCGTCGGGGCGGTTCCAGTGGATGGGGAGAAACCGGTGATGACCGGCGCCACCAGAAAACTGGACGGACTGGTCAGCGGGCTGGAACCGACGTCCACTTCCAGCGGCCCGCTGGTGGCTCCCAGCGGCACGACAAATTGCAATTGACTGTCTGAAACTATCGTGAAATCCGCCGGCGTCGGCGCGAAGTTGTTCAGCTTCACCAAAGTCGCGCCGGACAATCCCGATCCGTTCACGGTAATGACATTGCCCGGCTGGCCAAAGGAGGGAGAGAAACCGGTAATGCCCGCCGCCAGCCCCGCCAAAGGCAGGCAAAGGCAAAGCATCCCCGCCGCCGCCGGCGGGAATAAAAACAACCTCCTCATTGCGCCCCATGTTCCAGGCCGCCTAATCATATCTGTCAAAAGTAACGTCACGGACGACCCCCAATTCGATTCCGCCGGCAATCTTATGTGTTTTGGCGGGTTTGCGCCAGTTTAAGTTCGCAATGGCGCCCGGAATAAAATTTGTGCCGGCCGGGGCTTGACTTCGGCTGGCCGGTGGCTACCTTCCCACCCTCTGCCGTTCGTCAGGCGAATGGCGGGAGGAAACAACTTTATTATATGGCATCAGCAAACGATTTACGCAAAGGCATGGCTATCAGTTACAACGGCGATATTTCCGTCGTACTGGATACTCAGCACCGCACCCCGGGCAACCTCCGCGCCTTTGTCCAGGCCACCCTCCGCAGCATCCGCAGCGGCAAAACGGCCGACGTCCGCTTTAGTTCGACAGAGAAAATTGACGTCGTCCCCATGATGACCCGGAAAATGGACTTCAGTTTCAAAGACGGAGATGATTTCGTTTTTTCGGACCCGGAAACATACGAAACCACCACGCTCGCCGCCGACCTTGTGGGCGACGCCAAGAACTACCTCGTCGAAAACGGCTCCGTGACCATCACATTTGTCCAGGACAAAGCGGTGACCCTCGAATTGCCCTCCAGCGTAACGCTGACAGTCCAGGACGCCCCGGACGGCATCCGGGGCGATTCTTCGAACAACGTTCAAAAGCCGATTATTTTGGAAACCGGCATCACGGTGCAGGCCCCCCTCTTCATCAAGACGGGCGAGAAGATCAAGGTCGATACGCGCACCGGGAAATACATGGAACGGGCTTGAAGCGGCGGGACCTCACGATGCCGCACCGGGCGCCGCGCGATGCCCGAACTTGCGCGCCAGCTTCAATGCCCCCGCCAATGTCTTGACTCCCCCGGTGCGGGCCGGTTCGGACAACGAAGCCGCCGCCACGCAGACTCCGGTCAGCAGGCAGCGTTGCGGTTCCCAACCTTCGTGCAATCCCAGCAGCACTCCCGCCCCAAAGGCGTCCCCTGCCCCAGCGGTACCGCCGACGTAACCGTCCGGCAGATTCAGCGCGGGCTGCCAGAAATCCTCGCCCTTTCGCGTGCGGGCGAACGCCCCTTCCGGGAAGTGGATAACCACCAGTTCCCTCACCCCGCTTTGCAGCAGCACTCCGCCCGCATGGCGTAATGACACCGGGTTCAGCCCGCCCCCGGCTTCACGGATTTTGAACCCGGTCGTTTTCCCGGCCTCGACCTCATTCAAAATGCAGTAATCGGTAAACTTCAGGGCCGGCATCACCACGCGCGCGAAACGGTCGCCGTCCTCGCTGACCACATTGATGCTGGTCTTCAGTCCGGCTTGCTGCGCCTGCCGCAACAACGCTGCGGCTTTGGTGCCCGTATCCGCGTCGGGCGCGTCCAGGGCATCCAGCAGCAGCAGGCAGCCCAAATGCAGGATGCGGGCCTTGCTCTTGTCGAAGTCCAGGCCGCTGCCGTCCCACAGCGCATTGGCGCCGCGATGATGGAAAAAAGTGCGGTGGCCGTTGCTCTCCTCCGTCATGACATCGGTGTACGAAGTGGGCGCCAGCGGCGTGGAGCGAAGACACCGGATGTCGATGCCATGACGGCGGCAATCCTCCAGAATCCCGCGGCCCAGATCGTCATCGCCAACCAACCCGGCGCCCGCGAGAGGAAAGGGCGCCTGCAACCGGGCCAGATTGATCAGGACGTTATAGGGGGCGCCACCCGTTCCTTGTCGTTGACTGCGGATATTGGCCAACTGATCCCGCCGCGGATATGCGTCGATCATCTTCACCTGGTCGATGATCCAATTGCCCGCCGCCAACAGGCCGCGACGAGGGGATGAAGGGCCTTTTTTCATTCTCGGTTGAAAGTGGCCGCCATTCTAATCCGCAGCCGGCCCTTTGGCAACCATTCATTGCGACACCATTCATTGCGAGAACCGGCCAGTCGCTGGAAATTAACGCGGGAAATTAACAGTTGAAGTCCAGCCCGGCGCCGGGCTAGTATCACTTGCTTTTTTCCCAAGAATAACTTTTCAACCGCCCTTGGCGGATATATTAAATCGCTATGACAGATCAAGCGCAGACAGGTGAGCGCGTTTACAAGGGGATTCCTGCTTCCGCCGGCATCTGCCAGGGCAAGGCTTTCGTCCTTCACCGGACACAAAGCCCAATCCCCCGGCGCGAGGTGGCCGAGGCGGATTTGCCCCAGGAAATCCACCGATTCGAGCAAGCCCTCCTGCTCACCCGCCAGCAAATCCTGGAGGTCCAGCGCAAAGTCAGCCAGGCCCTCAACGCCCAGGAAGCCAGCATCTTTGACGCTCATTTGCTCGTCCTCGAAGACCCAACGCTCATCGATTCGGTCACTTCGATGATCCTGTCCCGCAAGATCAATGTCGAAGCCGCTTTCCAGGAATTCACCGACAAATACACCGCCACCTTGAGCGCCATCGACGACGCCTATTTGCGCGAACGCGCCACAGACATGCGCGACGTCAGCTCCCGCCTCATGAACAACCTCATGGGCCGCCACGAGAACACCGACCTCCAACACCTGTCCCAACCCTGCATTGTCATCACCGAGGATTTGTCCCCTTCAGAATCCGCCCTCCTGGACCACAAACTGGTCCTGGGCTTTGTCACCGAGGCCGGCAGCAAGACGTCGCACACAGCCATCATGGCCCGCTCCCTCCAGATCCCGGCCATCGTCGGCCTCAAGGATGCCAGCACCAAGATCAAGAGCGGCACCCACCTGCTCCTGGACGGCTATAACGGCTCGCTCATTGTCAATCCCACCGACCAATCCCTCTTCGAATACGGCCAGTTGATTCGCCGCCACGCCTCCATCGAGGAGAAGCTCCAGTCCATTCAATCCCTGCCCGCCATCACGCTCTGCGGCAAAACCATCACGCTTTCCGCCAACATCGAACAGACCTCCGACATCGCCGCCGTCAAATCCTTCGGCGCCGACGGCGTGGGGCTGTTTCGCACCGAATACCTTTACATCAACCGCGATTCCATGCCCACCGAGGAGGAACAATTCCTGGCCTACCACAGCGTCGCCGCCGCCCTCAAGCCCGCCCCGGTCATCATCCGCACCCTGGACCTGGGCGGCGACAAGTTCATGTCCCACCTCCAAATTCCCCAGGAGATGAATCCCTTTTTGGGCTGGCGCGCCATCCGCTTTTGCCTCGAAGAACGCGAGGTCTTCCGCGCCCAGTTGCGCGCCATCCTGCGGGCCAGCGCCGAGCGAAACGTCAAGATCATGTACCCCATGATCTCCTCCTACTCCGAAATCGAAAAAGCCAACGCCTTTGTCGAAGAATACAAATGCGAACTCCGCTCCGAAAACCTGCCCTTTGATGAAAACATCGAAGTCGGCGCGATGATCGAGATTCCCTCCGCCGCCGTCGCCGCTGACAGCCTGGCCAAGCGCGTCAAATTCTTCAGCATCGGCACCAACGACCTCATCCAGTACTCCCTGGCCGTCGATCGCCTTAACGAACGCATCGCCCAACTTTATGAACCCACCCATCCAGCCGTCCTGCGCCTCATCAAATCCACGACCGACGCCGCCCAGCGCCACGGCATCTGGTGCGGCGTTTGCGGCGAAATGGCCGGCGATCCTCTCCTGACGCCTCTCTTGCTCGGTTTGGGCGTCACCGAACTCAGCATCGCCGCCCCGCTCCTGCCCCAAGTCAAATTCCTTATCCGCCGCCTCAAAATGGATGATGCCTGCGAACTGGCGGCTTTTGCCTTGCAATGCGAATCCGGCAGGGAAATTCTGGAGCGTTCGCACGCGCTGGCCCGCCGCATCGCGCCGAGCCTCTTTGAAAATGACACGCCCTAATCCATGAAACTACTTATCCTGGCCGCTGGCTATGCCACCCGCCTCTACCCGCTTACACTCACCCAGCCCAAACCCCTCCTTCCGGTCGCCGGCAAGCCCATGATCGACCATGTCTTGGACAACCTGGCTCCCATCGGCGGCATCGACCGCGTCTATGTCGTCACCAATGCCAAATTCGCCGGCCATTTCCAGAAATGGTCTGATCACTATCGCGCAACCAAATCCAACCTCAATTTCACCATCGTCAACGACGGCTCCACCGACGACACCAACAAGCTCGGCGCCATCGGGGACATCCACATGGTCATCACCAGCCAGAAGATCGACGATGACCTCATCGTCGTGGCGGGCGACAACCTCTTCAGTCAGAGCATGGAAGGTTTCGGCGCCTTTTGCCGGCAGGAGAAAGCCCCCGTCCTGGCGGTCTTTGACGTCGGCAGCCTCGAAGAAATCAAGAAGTACAATTCCATCACCCTCGATCCCCAGGGCAAAATCACCTTCTTCGAGGAAAAGCCCAAATCGCCCTCCAGCACCCTGACCGGCATCGCCCTCTACTACTACCCCAAATCCACCCTCCCCTTGATCCACCAGTACATCGCCGAAAAGAACAACCCGGACCAGCCGGGCCGCCTGGTGGAATGGCTTTACAAGCGTACCCCCGTCTATACCTGGCGCGTCCCCGGCCTTTGGTTCGACATCGGCTCCAAGGAAAGCCTGGAAGAGGCCAACACCATCTTCGCCAAGAGAACAGCCTCTTAAACCCAGTCAACCTTTGGCGGCCGATTCGACAACCGAAAGAGCCGATGAAACGGATGGCGAACCACCAAACGGCTGGCCGTTCCGCTGCCGGCCCCGCCACCCTGCACCCGCCGCCACGGGCCTGGATGTGGGAACACAATGGCCGCCGCAAAATCGACCAGCATGATCCCCATATTGTGAATGTGTCTATTATCTGAAATAATGGATTTACGCATATAGATAATCCTAGCCAAATGCGCGGCCATCAGCTATGGGGTGTTTCCCTACCGCCGACGTCGAAACGCAAGCCGCGCGTTCGCAGAGCATGGAATCACCATCGGAAATTGAAGCCAATTGCGGCAGAGTTGGTTCCTGGCTGATTTTACGAGGAAAAACGCGGTCATTGAATGGTGGGTTGGCCGGGACTCGAACCCGGGACCAATGCCTTAAAAGGGCACTGCTCTACCAACTGAGCTACCAACCCATCATACGCAAATTCAAGCATTTGCGGCATTCCTCACGCCGCCGGCAAATCCCAAAATCCCCGCGCCTGCCCGAATCTTCGGGCGGTTACTATGCCGCACAAAAACGCAGAGGCAAGCAGTTTTGCGAGGGAGTCAAACTTCCATTTACCTTGACTGGGTTTGACTGGGCTTGACCAGCCCGGCGGCCCATCCCGCAGGCAAGTCAGCCCAGCAATTCGCTCCCTTATGGGCAAGCGGCTTTGCATTGCGCATTTTGCACGCGGCCATTCCAGCATAGTTCCACCGAGTTTGCCAACCGCCCGGCGGATCAAAACGAAAAGGGTGCGGGAATTGTTGTACACAATAAATGAAAGTACACTTTCCACAGAAAAACCAATGTTAAACGTTAAAGCCGATAATCATCGGAGATGTCTGTCACCCCCAATACAAGAGAGAAGAATTTGCCCGCAGAACACGCGGAATGACGCAGAACAAAAAAAGAAGCAGTGTTGGTTTTTTCGAGGCTTTGAGCATTTCGTTTTTTCTGCGCCATTCCGCGTGTTCTGCGGGCTGCTCTTTGTCAGTATAATGAGACGCGCCGCTTGGGATTCATGGAGGTCTCATTGGATCAGGAATGTCACGCTGACCGAGGCGGCCACGCTGATCTGGCCGACGGAAAGGGTGTCGCCGGCGAAATCGGACGGGCCGCCTTCGTTTTGAACGGCGTTTTGACTCCCGTTGAATCCATTGCCCCCCCCTGGCCGCCCCAATAATTCCTCGATGAACCCCACCAGCCTCCGGATTCGTTGGCGCTGATGTTGGCGGGTTTGCCGCACTGGACGCCCAGCTCGTTGCACAGCGCTTCGGCTTTTTCCCTGGCGGCGCGGATGGCCATCGCGCGCGCCTGGTCGCGGTATTTGCGCAGTTGCGTGGTGCGGAAATCAATGTTGTGAACATGGTTCACGCCGTTGTTGAGCAGGCCGGTCAGGATGGGTTCAAGATTGGTGACGGTCGTCAGTTTGATCTCGATGGATTTGCGGACGATGTAAACCACCGGTTTGATGCGCGAGCTGTTGTAGTCGTATTCCGGCGAAACGCTGATGAAATCGGTCTGCACGTCCTTGTCCGGCACGCCGCTGGCTCTGAGAAATTTGAGCGCGCTTGCGATGCGTTCGTCGTGCTGGCTTTTGGCAATGTTCAAATCAGCATCGCGGGTTTCCACGCCGACGCTGAGGCGGACCTCGTCCGGCGCGACTTTGACTTCCGCCGAACCGCTCACGCTGATTTGCGGCGTTTGCGAAAAGGCGGGCGTGAGCGGCAAGGCGAGCAGGGCGAGCATGGGCAGCAATTTTATTTTCATAATTGGTTGGGCGTGATATCAGCCTCAATACTCCCAAACCGCCTGAAAAAGCGAGCGGATTTTGGCAGAGGATTTGTCACTAATTCATCTTTCCAGGCACGGGCGGGCGCAAAAAGCGGACCAGATTCGTCATCTTCATCCTGCCAACCCAGCCGGCCCTGACAGATGCTGCCATCCCTCCCGGAACAACAGGAGCGCGAAGAAAACCAACAGCGCCGCAAGGACGCGCATAACCACCCGAAAGGGCCGCCCGGCCAGCCAGTCGCGGGAGCGCGCGGCCAGCAGCACCACCCCCACCTTCGAGCCGACCAGCAGCAGGTAAAAGCCGCATAGGAAGGCGACGGCGGTTGGCCAACTCCGCGCCATCGCCTTCGCCAGGGTCGCCGCCCCAACGGTCAGCCAGAACAGCCACGGGTGCGGGTTGAGCAGATTGGTCAGAATTCCCTTGAACCACGAGCCGGGGTGTTCAGCCGGGACTTCAGCGGCCACACGCACGGGGCGGAAGCCATCCCAAGCCAGGTACAGGATGAAGGCTCCCCCTGCAATGGACACGATGCCGAGCAAGGGGCGGACTTGCGCAGACTTCGCCGCCAGCGCCAGAGCAAGAGCGATGATCGGGGCATCGGTGATCAGCGGGGTCAGGGCGATCTTGCAGCCTTCGCGCGCGCCATGCCGCAGTGTTTGCGCCAGCACCAGGGCCAGCAGGGGACCGGGGGCAAGCCCGCAGAAGAGGCCCAAGAGGACGCCAGATGCCAAAGCCGTCATCATTTTGGCGGTTCCAGCGATTTCATTGAGCCATCATTGTAAATTGCGAGTGACATCGCAACGCCGGAAATCGGTTTGAAGAACGCGGCATCCGGGTTGGCGCTTTAATTCCTTCTGCGCCGGCACAAAGGCCAGTATTATCGCAAGCGCTATCCTACTCTTTCGTTCGCGCAGGCGGCTTCAAAAGGCGCTCCGGGAGGTCAACAATAAACCAGGAGGGACTGGGAGATCGGGTTGATGCGGTCGTAGTTGAGGAGTTTGTCGATGTAGGTTGCGCTCAGGCGCTGGCCATCGGGGATGAGGAGCATGCCGTTCTCGCTGTAGATTCCCTCCGCCAGGACCATTCCGGGCCGCAGGTCACCCAGGAGGACGGCCCGCTGTTTGCCAGGCACGACGGCTTTGGGGACAGTGCGCAGAAAGACGCGGGCGGCGGCCGGATCGAAGGCGGACCCGCTGCCCTGGCTGATGAGTTCGGCGGCGAGCCTGGGATCGAGGTTGGATTCGGAATGGGCCACGGCGACGGCCAGCAAACGCGCCAGCCACGGAATGTTCTCGCCGCTCAGGTGATCGGGATAACCCCCGCCGTCAAAGCGCTCGTGATGGCCGCGAATGGTGGGGCCGACGGAGGTGAGGTGATGGACGAACTTGGCCAATTCCTCGCCCAGGACCGGGTGGTGGTGTATCAGCCGCCACTCGGCTTCGGTCAAGGAATCGGGCGCATCCTGCCACTTTTTGATTAACAGGCGCGGGATGCCGACCAGGCCGATGTCGTAGATGTGGGCGCTGATTTCGAGGGATTGTTTTTGATCGGCGCTCAAATCGGCGCCCTCCGCCATGGCGGCGCAAAGAGAGGTGACCCTGCGGGCCTGGTTGCCCAGGGTCGGATAAAAGGTGCGCATGGTCTGAACGCACAGGTGAATGGAGCGGCGGAGATTTTCCGCCTGGGCGCGGGTGAATTCCTGCAATTGCGCGTTCTGCTCGGCAACCCGGGCGACCTGGCCTTCCAGGGCGCGGTTGAGGTCCGTCAACTGGGCGTTCATGGCCTGGGTGGCGGCGTGGAGGCGGGCGTTGCTGGAAATCAACTCGAAGCGTTGCACCGCGTTCTTGACCGTGGCGAGCAATTCCTCGCGCAGCCAGGGTTTGACGATGAAGCGGTAGATTTCGCCTTTGTTGATGGCGTCGATGACGGTGCTCAGACTCAGGACGGCGGTGATCAGGATGCGGGTGGCATCGGGCTGGATTTCCCGGACCTGGGCCAGGAATTCAAGGCCGGAAACCATCGGCATTTGCTGGTCGGTGATGACGACGGAGAAGGGCTGCTGCTTGAGGACGCTGAGGGCGTGGATGGCGTGCGGGGACGGCACAACTTGGTAGCCCTCGCGCAACAAGGTGTCGCGCAAGGCCACCAGAACAATCTCCTCGTCATCCACGATCAGGATGGGAGGGACCGCCTCGGGCGGTTTGTGCGGATCGACAGGCATCAATTACTCAGCCATTTTGGTCAAAAAAAGCCTTTAGCTTAATTAACATATCGGCTTCGGACAGGTCAGGGTTAAGGACCAGATCGACATCCTTGAGCAACTGGCTCCCCAAATCGTCCTGGTTGCACCCCGCTGGTTTCAACACGATTTTCAGGTCTTTGTTCTGCTGGCGGACATCGCCGGGAAGGGAGCTTAGGGCGGGATCGTTGGGTTCGGCAAGCAGCAAGACGCCCGCAAAGTGGTAGTCCGCGGATTGAAGGAGATCGGCCAGGATGTCGGAGGACGAAGCAACGACGATGTGGTACTCATGGGAGCGGAGCAGTTCGGCTGTTTTTTCGAGCATTTCACCGCATTGGCCCACCAAAAGGAGGCTGCGCCGGGCCGGTCGCGCGCGGCTCTCCTCCTGGCGCCGCGCCGACTCGGAGAAATCCGCTTCCGGCAGCCACAGACAAAAACTGGTGCCGCCTCCCTCGGTGGAATTGACCGAAATCAACCCCTGGTGTTTTTCTATCGCGATGCGGGCGTTGTAGAGGCCCAGGCCGGAGCCTTTGGCCTTGGTGGTGAAAAAGGGGTCGAAAATGGAGGGCAAATGACGCTGTTTGATGCCGCAGCCGGTGTCTTGAATCGTCAGGCAGATGCACGGCAGCCGGGGCGTCACGCCTTTCTTGTTTTCCAGAGGCGGCAACTCATCGTGCCGGGAGGTGCGCAGCGTCAGGCAACCGCCCTGGGGCATCGAGTCCGCCGCGTTGAGCATGAGGTTGATGACCACCTGGCGGAATTCCACCACGTCCAGATAGACGGGCAGTTGGACGGCGGCCAGTTCGGTTTTGACCTGGATGCGGCGCGGCAGAATCTTGGTGACCAGTTCGACCAGGTCGTTGGCGATGTCGTTGAGATTATGATACTGCCGCTCGCCGGTCTGGCCCAAGTGCAGATTGATCATGCGCTGCACCAATTGGCTGGCTTGCAACGAGCTTTTCTTGATGAGGGACAACCCCTCGTGAAAGGGATGGATGGGACCCATATCGCTCAGGAACGATTCGCTCAACGAATGGATGCCCGCGATGATGTTGGTGAAGTCGTGCGCCATGCCCAGCGTAAGGACCGCCAGTGTCTCCTTCCACGCGGCGGTGGAAAGACGCTTCTCGGCAATGGTCTGCCGGGTGACATCCAGCCAGACGACCTCGTAGCCGAGCAGGAGACCGCTCTGGGAAATGGCCGGCTGGCGGTGTTCAAGGATATAAGCGACGCGCCCGGTGCCGGCGTGCCGGATGCGATAAGTATTGGTGACAGCGCTGCTGGTGAGCACGGCGCGCTTGAACTGGTGCCGCAATTCCGCGACGTCCCCTTCATGGACCAGGTCCCAGAAACGCCCGGGTTTGCCGGGCCAGTCCGCCGCGTCGATGCCGGTGAGTTCCTTGATGTTGGGGCTGGCAAACTGCAGGCTGAAATCGGGGCGCTGGCTGAAAATGACGCACGGCCAGCGGCGCGTCAGGCCATCCAGGCGCGCCTCGGCGCGCAAGAGGCGCACGAACATTTCGCGCCGGGCGGCATCGTTGCTCAAATGCTCGTCCCAGATGCCCTCCTCCAACTCCGCCAGCGGCGGGAGCGTAGAGCTGAGGCGGACAAAGCGGCTCTGGTTGCAGGCCGCGGATTCCAGGGTGAACCACTGCGCCGAATGCGCGTGGTCAGACGCCAATTTGAGGTTCAGCCGCTCGAAGGGCGCGGCGCTTTCGCGCACGGGGCCAAGCGATTTTTTCCAATCCGGCGAAACCGCGGCCATCGTGTCCCAAAACGACTTTCCGACCAGGCTGCCGGGGGGTTGTTCGAGCCAACTGCTCAAAGGCTCGTTGACGGCCAGCATCCGGCCGGCGGCATCAAGGGTGGCGATGCCGCCCTCGAGCCAAATCCGGGGCATGAACGATTCCAGGGATTTTTTTGGCGCCGGAGCACTTTTGGCCGGCTCAACTTTTGGCAGTTCGACTTGCACGGCTATGAGTTTAGTGCCTCCAGCTTAGAACGTCCGGCTGGCAACTCAATCGCAAAATGAAAGAATCGGCTCTGTCCAGAGCGCCAGGCGGCGCCGCCTGTGCGGTGAAACGCCCATGTTTGGAGACTTGTTCCAGCGATAATCCGTGATAAGTTCCCCCAGTGAGCAAGACGAACATAGCGCCGGGGAAACAACTGAAAATGGTGACTTGCGGAAGGTGCCAGTCCAAGACGTTCATTTCGGGCGACTTGGCCCCTTTCGCCACGGAGGAGTGCAAGAAGTGCGGCCATCCGGTCATGCTGCCGGTCCTGCTGCGCAATTTTGAATTGCGCACGATCATCGCCTCGGGCGGCATGGGGACCGTTTACACGGCGCTGGACACCAAGTTGCAGCGCGACGTGGCGTTGAAGATGATGAAGCGCGAAATGGCCGCCGATCCGGAGATCATGCAAGGCTTTTATCGCGAAGCCCGCGCGGCGGCCTCGCTCAACCACACCAATATCATCCATATTTACAGCTTTGACGAATGGGACTCCCTGCCCTATCTGGTCATGGAGCTGGCCAACCACGGCAGCCTCGACCATCGCATCGAGCAGGAGGGCGTCGTCGATGAATTGCACGTCCTGGACGTCGGCATCAAAATGGCCTCCGCCCTGGCCTCCGCCTTGAAGCACAACCTCCTCCACCGGGACATCAAGCCTGGCAATATTTTATACAACGCCGAGGGCGAGCCTAAGCTGATTGATTTCGGTCTGGTCCGCGACGCCGAAACCGACAACGTCTGGGAACAGCACGTTTGGGGCACCGTCTATTACGTCGCCCCGGAAAAAGTCGAGCGCAAAGGAGAGGATTTCCACTCCGACATGTACAGCCTGGGTGCCACGCTTTACCACGCGATCACCGGCCACGTCCCCTTCGAGGCGGCCACCAACGAAGAGGTACTGGCGGCGCATGTCCAGACGCCCTTGACGCCGCCAAATCTTGTCGTGCCTGCCATCAGCGAGGCGACCAGCACGGCCCTGCTCACGGCCATGGCCAAGCGGCCTGACGACCGATTCAAAACGTATGACGAAATGCAGATGGCGCTCGAAGCCGCGCGCTCGCAGTTGATGGTGCGGCGGTTCAGCCAGGATGGCGGCGCCGCTCCCGGAAAAAGCTGGTGGCATTAAGTGGGCCGGTAAAAATAACCAGGCGGAAAACACGCCGTCCCGGCCTGTCTTCCGCCTGAATCGTCAAATCGAATTTCGCGCTCGTGCCGTTACTTCGTGTCCGGAGTCGCCGCCGCCTTGGGCGCCGGAGGAACGGCGATGCGCAAAGTGGTCGCCGTCCAGACGCCGTCATCGCCTTTCTTGCCCTGGCCGTTCACGTTGAGTCCCACGGCGGCATCGGCGAACGTCGCGGCTTCCCGCCCCTTGGTAATCTTTGTGGCGGACCCGATTTTGACCTTCGTTTCAGCCCCGCCCCTGGCGGCCGCCAGGGTGAGGGTCATGGTGGCGCTATCCACCGCGGAAATCTTGCCCCGGAAACCCGGGGTGCGCGCCGCCCTTGCGGGAGCAGTGTTGGTGGAAGCGTTGGTGGAGGCGTTTTGGGCGCCCGCCGGCAATGAGGTTAGCGCGGCGGCCGCGATCAGGGTCAGGCAAAGTTTTGTAATTGACTTCATAGGTTATTTTGTTTGTGTCGCACTGTAACTATCAGTGTTTTGAAACTTCGCCCATCGTAACAGCCTGCCGTGGAATGGCAAGCGGTTTTTTCCCAAAGTCAGGCCGCTCACGACGCTCCCAGCCGTTCGACTATCATTTGCGCCGTCCGCCCGGTCGCGCCCAAATTTTCCCGGACGACACCCAAAGCCCGCGCGCCGACTTCCGCCCGGCGGAGGTCGTCCGCCAGCAGTTGGGCCAGCGCCGATTCCAATCCGGCGGCGTCCGCCACCTGGATGACGGCTTGCCTGGAAAGAAAGGCCCGGACAATCGCGGCGAAATTCTGCATGTTTGGGCCTAGCACAACCGCTTTGCCCAACGCGGCCGGCTCGATTGGATTCTGCCCTCCTTCCGCCGTCAAACTCTTGCCGACAAACACGACGGAAGCGCGTTCGTAGAAAGACTTGAGTTCGCCGGTGCTGTTGACCAGCAGGCATTGCGGCGCCGCGCCCCCGCGAGGCGGCCCGGCGCCGATCTCACTGCGATAGACAAACGAAACCCCCCGCGCCTCCAGTTCCCGGCCGACTTCCCTGGCCCGCTCGAAGTGGCGCGGGACCAAAACCAGAAACAACTCGGGACAACCGCGGAGCAGACGCGGAAGCATTTCCGCCAGGATCGCCTCCTCCCCGGCGTGCGTGCTGCCGGCGACGAGGATTTTGGCGTTATCACGCACGGCAATCTGCCGCAGGAGCGCCGGCACATCCAGACCGGGGCGCGGGTCCCGTTGCGCGGCATCGAACTTGAGGTTGCCCACCACCCGCACGGCTTCGGAAGGAAAGCCCAGTTGCTTGAGGCGTTGAGCATCGCCCTCCTCCTGGCAACCAGCGGCGCGGAACCTGGAAAAAATCGGGCGGAAGATGAAACCAAAGCGGGCGTAGTTGCGGAAGGACCTCTCGGATAAGCGGGCGTTGACCAGAAAGAGCGGGATGGAACGGTCCAGCGCCTGCCAGAGGAAATTGGGCCACACCTCCGCCTCCACCAGGATGATCGCCCGCGGTCGCAACGTGTCGAGCGCCCGCCGCGTGACGCCGGGAAAATCCACCGGATAGTAAATCCGCGGAATGTGCGGCGGCAGTTTCCCCCGCAATTCACCCATCCCCGTCGAAGTCGTCGTGGAAACGACCAATTGATAAGCGGACAGGCGAGGCTCCAAGGCGCGAATCAATTGCAGGCACACGCCAACCTCTCCGACGCTGACGGCGTGCAACCACAAAACGGGCCGCTCTCCGAGGGCGGTCTTGATTTCCGGCCCATAGCGGCCAAAGCGCTGGCCAAACCCGGCCCGCCAGCCGCCGCGCCGCCACATTCTCAGAAAATACCACGGCGCGCTCAACCAGAAAAAAAGGACGAACAGAATGTTGTAAGCCAATCGCATCCGTTACCTGTAAAATACAATCCAAAGCATCATCAACAAGGGCAGCATGACCGGCGCGGCCCATTTAAACAAGTAAGCAACAAAGGACGGCGCCGGCGCCTTTTGATGGTCGGCGATCACTTTGACCATCAGGTTGGGTCCGTTGCCGATGTAGGTCACGGCCCCGAACAGCACCGTCGCCACGCTCAACGCCGCCAGGACGCCCTCTCGATCGCCATAGCTGGACAGCGCGCTGAAAAATGCCAGATAAGCCGGCGCGCTGTCCAGAAACGCCGACAGCGTTCCGGCCCCCCAATAAACCGCCGACGCCGAAAGGTGAGGGCCAAAAAGCTGCCGGGCGTCCGCGCGCAGAAGGTCCAGCGCCGGCATCATCGTGGCAAAAATCCCGAAAAACAACACGGCTATCTCGATCATCGGCCGGAGGCTGAATGCGTTGGCCTCATGCACCTGGCGGCCGGTGGTCAGGAACGACGCGGCGGCCGCGGCCAGCATCAGGCCCTGGCCCAGCAGCGGACTGCGCCGCATGAACACCGCCGCGACCACGACGGCCAGAAACACCAGATTCCAAAGCCCGTCCAGGCGCCATCGGCGGTCCGTCCCGGCGGGCGCGGGTGTCGCCGCATGGCGGCAGTCAATGAAATAGAACACCGCCAGCAAAAAGGCCATGCTCAAGAGCCATGCCGGCCAGCAATGTTCCAGCACCCACCAAAACGGAACCCCTTTCAAATACCCCACCAGCAACGGCGGATCGCCAATGGGCGTCAGGCAGCCGCCCGCGTTGGAAACGATGAAGATGAAAAAAACAACATGATGCGCCGCCGCCCGATCCCGGTTCAGGCGCAGCCACGGCCGAATCAACAGCACCGAAGCGCCCGTCGTCCCAAGCAAGTTGGAAACCACCCCTCCCACCGCCAGGAAAAGCGTGTTCAACCCAGGGGATGCCTCCCCGCTGACCTGGATATGAATCCCCCCCGAAACGACAAAGAGCGAACCGATGAGGATGATAAACCCCGCGTAGTCCCGTGCGGTGCGGTCGATGGTCGAGAGCGCCGCGGGAGGCAGGGCAAACACGTAGTAGCCCAGCGTCACCCCGGCCAGAGCCAGCGAGACCTTGGCATAATGGCGCTCCCACCAACGCGGCCAGCGCGGGGGCGCCACCGCCATGCAGGCCAGCAGCAGCCCGAAGGGCAAAACCATCCATGGCGAGGGTGCGTAGTTCAAGGTTCAACGTTCAATACCCTCTCAATTTACGGTTTTCCCTCCGCGCTTTGCCAGCCGATTCCATCTCTGGAAGCATCTCAATTTTGGGAGATAAGCCGGAGCAGTCAAAGAGCGAAATCACAATACGCCGGTGGAAAATGACGAATGTCGAAATCCGAATGACGAAAGAATTCCCAAATGACTCAATGACGAAATTGAGCTGCTCGAAGCCGGTTTAGTCATTCGGGCTTCGTCATTCCTTCGTCATTGGTGCTTAGACATTAGTCATTTCAGCGCCTCCGCGCCCGTCGGATTGCGAAAATCTGAGAATGCGCCCATCGACCCGCTCGAGAGTTGAGAACATAACAACTCATGCGGCCGCGGCTCCAAGCAGCCCCTGGCTGCGTTGCCGGATTTGCCGCTGCAAAGCCGACTGCCGTTGCATCGCCGTCACCTTCTCCTCCAGCAACACTGGAAAAACCAGCAGCGGATAAGGAGTGAGCCAAGCCAGGCTGGCGGCCTCGTTGGCCGCCCGCCGCAGCGGGGCGTCGAGATCGGGGTCGCCGAGCCGTTCCAGGGATTGCCGGAGCAGCCGCTCTTTAAGCTGGTCCAACTCGGATTCCCGCGCGCCGCGAAAAGGCGCCGAAGGAATCGGGGCGATCTCGAAGCGGGTTTCTCGCCCGAATCGAGCCCTGACCTGTCTGTTTTTGTATTTCATGCGTTCTCTCAAAAGTCACTGGGAATTGACCCCATTGTAAAAAAGCGAAAAACCCACGATTGGCTGGCAACCGTGGGTTTCAAAAATCTATTTGCCATCATTTCAGAAGACTGAACCCACGTTGCCGGATAACCGGGAACCGCCGCGCGTCGCGGTGGCATGCTGCCAGCCACAACCGCGCGGACTCATCTGGACTTTAATGTCGTTCTTCATCTCAACCACGCACACTAGACCATATCCCCGCCAATTTGTCAAGCGGCGGATTAAAGTGCCTGACTTCTGAACGAATCTGGCTCTCAATTGTCTTTTTTGGAATAGGTGATTATTGAATATGAATACCGGAATCAGCGCTCTCAACGAGCAAGTGCAGCAGGCCAGCGCTTTTGCGCGCCCGCTCTTTAGCGAAATCGGCAAGGTCATTATCGGCCAGAACTACCTGGTCGAACGCCTGGTCATCGGCCTGCTGGCCAACGGCCATGTCCTCCTGGAAGGCGTCCCGGGTCTGGCCAAGACCCTTTCCGTCAAGGCCCTGGCCGCCGCCATCGACGTCAAATTCTCACGCCTCCAATTCACCCCCGATCTCCTGCCCGCCGACTTGATCGGAACGCAGATCTACAACCCGCAAACCGGCGCCTTTACCACCCGGCGCGGCCCCATCTTCGCCAACCTGATCCTGGCGGACGAAATCAACCGCGCCCCCGCCAAGGTGCAAAGCGCGTTGCTGGAGGCGATGCAGGAAAAGCAGGTCACCATTGGCGACCAGACTTTCAAACTGGAGGAGCCGTTTTTGGTCCTGGCGACGCAGAACCCGATTGAACAGGAGGGCACCTATCCCCTGCCCGAAGCGCAGGTGGACCGCTTCATGTTGAAGCTCAAGATCGTCTATCCTTCCCGCGAGGAGGAGCGGCAGATTCTGGATTTGATGGCCCGCACCTCCATGACGGCCTTCGCCAGCCGGGTCGTGACTCCACGGCAAATCCTGGACGCCCGCCAGGTGATCAACGACATTTATATTGATGACAAAGTCAAGGATTACATCGTCGATCTGGTCTGCTGCACGCGCGACCCGGCGGCTTACAAGATCGCGGGCCTGCAAGGGTTGATTCAACTCGGCGCCTCGCCCCGCGCCACCATTGCGCTGACCCTGGCGGCCAAGGCCTTCGCCTTTCTGCGCGGCCGGGGCTACGTCACGCCGCAGGATGTCAAGAGCATCGGCATGGACGTCCTGCGCCACCGCGTCACCGTCACCTACGAAGCGGAGGCGGAGGAGAAAAGCAGCGAAACGGTCATCACCAAGATATTCAACGAACTGCCCGTGCCGTGACCCATGCCGACTCTTTTGATCAATGGCTACAAAATCGTTATTGGAGGCACCGCATGATTACTTTAACCGCTAAAACAACCGGCCAAATCCACGCCAAAAGCGCGCGCATCACGGCGAACACGTTGCGCGTACGGCTGGACGATGGCAGGGAGGTCAGCGTGCCGTTCACTGAGGTGTCGTGGCTGAAGTGGCTGGCCAAAGCCACGCCCAAACAGCGCGCCAACTGGTCGATCGAACCCGGCGGTTTCGCCCTTTACTGGCCGGACTTGGACGACGGAATCGAGGTCTGCCATCTGCTGGACTCGCAGCCCATCGCGTGAATCCGCAAAGCGGAGAAAAAAACGATGCTTCTTACAAACAAATCTGCCGACAGGCTCGCAGGCTTGTCATTTCAGCCGCCGACGCAGTTTGGAAGGATTCCGCGCGCCGTGCCAGAGGGCCAGAACTTTGACCTCGCAATGCTTTTGGTTGACGGTGAAATAAACAGAGCAAGGCCATGGCGGCGGCACTTTGGCTTTGTGAGTCAGCCGGGTGGCGGGAGGAAATCGTTCCGGCTGGAGGGCCAGAGATTGAAGAACGGCGCGGATTGCCAGATTGAGGCGGGCGCCGACACCCGGCTCGCGTTCGTCATACCACACTGCCGCTTCCCGCCACTCCCGTTCCGCGTTCGCCTCGATAATGACCGCGAACGTCATTTCTTGGCCAGCAGGCGTTCTTGGATTTCAGCGAAAACATGCTCGACAGTTTTGCCGCGACCGGGATTCGCAAGCGCGTCTTCCGCGCGGCGATCAAGTTCGGCGATTTGCTCGGGAGACAAATCGTCACCAATATCTCCAAATTCTTCCAAAATTTGGCCGGCGACTTCGCGCCGTTCCTTTTCCGGCAAGCGGCGGATTTGTTCCAGAATTTCTCTTGCGCTCACGTCTTCAATCTACCGCGACGACCTGGAGTTGCAAGCCTTGGACAGCCGCCGTTCTCGGACGTTTGCGACAGCCCCGCGATTGACCCCATGATCCCGCGCGAAATCCTCAAGAAAATCCGGCTCATCGAGCTGCGCACCACGCGCCTGGTTTCCGAAACGCTCGGCGGCCAGTACCATAGCGTGTTCAAGGGCCAGGGCATGAATTTTGAGGAGGTCCGCGAATACCAGCCCGGCGACGAGGTCCGCTCCATCGACTGGAACGTGACGGCCCGGATGAACCATCCGTTTGTCAAGAAGTTTGTCGAGGAGCGCGAGCTCACGCTCATGCTCGTGGTCGATCTGAGCGGCTCGGGCCTCTTCGGTTCGGGCGACCAATCCAAACGCGAACTGGCCGCCGAAATCGCCTCCGTCCTGGCCTTCTCCGCCATCCGCAACAACGACAAGGTGGGCCTGATCCTCTTCACGGAGGAAGTGGAGAAATTCATCCCGCCCAAAAAAGGCCGCCGCCACGTCTTGCGCGTCATTCGCGAAATCCTTTGTTTCCAGCCGCGTCAGCGCGGCACCAACTTCAAGGCGGCCCTGGACGCCCTCAACCGCCTGGCGCGCCGCCACGCGATTGCCGTCATTATTTCCGATTTCCTCTTCGAGCATGGCGCGGGCGCCTCGCAGGACCCCGGCCACCCCTCGGCCTTTCTGGTTTCGCCCACTTTGGGTCCGCGCACGCTCCCCGCCCTCCGCCAGGCCAACCGCCGCCACGATGTCATCGCCATCCAGATCGTGGACCGATATGAATTGGAATTGCCGGCCCTGGGACGATTGGAGTTGAGCGACGCGGAAACGGGCGAATGCATCGAAATCAACACCCACGACAGCCGCAAGCGCCGGGCCTTTGCCGACCGCCGCGCCAAACACCAGGCGGACCTTTTCCGGCAGTTGCGCTCGGCCAATATCGACACCATTGAGGCGCGGGCCGGCGAACCGTACGCGGCGGCCCTGGGCCAATTCTTTCAGACCCGCGAAAAACGGCGGCGCCACGGCAGAGCATGAACACCAATTCCGCGCTCATCATTCCCGCCCAATCGCCGCCCCCCACCAACGGCGTTTCGCTGGTTTTTCACGACGTCCTCAAACCGCTCATCCAGATTCCCAACGCCTGGCTCTGGTTCATCTGGATCGCCGCCATTCTCGCGCTGCTGGCCGCCTCATGGATGGCGTGGCGTTATTGGCGCAAGAGGGCTGCCGCCGTCCCGGTCGTCCCGCCCGTCCCGCCCCATGTGCGCGCGCGGCGGCGGCTGGATGCTGCCCTCTCGCTGCTCAGCCAGCCCAAGCCCTTTTCCATCGCTGTTTCCGACGCGGTCCGCTCCTACCTGGAGGAGCGGTTCGATTTTCACGCGCCCGAACGCACCACGGAGGAGTTTCTCTATGAATTGCAGGGCACGAATTTATTGACAGCGTCCCAGAAACTCAGTCTGGCCGATTTCCTGGCCGGCTGCGACCTGATCAAGTTCGCCAAGTACGAACCCGCCGAGGTGGGTTTGCGCGCGCTGCACGAAGCCGCGCTGCGCCTGGTCAATGAAACCGAACCTGGCTTGACCGCGCCGCCGGCCGCTCCCGCCACCCCGGCGCCCGTTGCCGCCACCCCATGACCTTCGCTCATCCATACGCTTTGTTGTGGCTGCTCGCTCTCCCGGTCCTGGCGTGGCTCAAGGGGCAGGCCGGCCAAAACGCCGCCTTTGTTTATTCCTCGGTTGATCTGGTGCGCCCCATCTCCGGCCTGAGCCGGTCCCGGGCCGGAGCCGTGCTGGCCAATTTACGATGGCTGGCCCTGGCCCTGTTTTTCGTCGCGCTGGCCCAACCGCGCCTGGTGCGGGGCGAATCGCACGTCAAGGCCAGCGGCATTGACATTGTCGTCGCCATCGATCTGTCCGGCAGCATGCGATCTGAGGATTTCGGAGAGGGCCTCAGCCGCATCAAACTGGCCAAGGAAGTCCTTGCCAAATTCATCGACGGACGCCCCGACGATCGGATTGGCCTGGTCGCCTTCGCCAAGGATGCCTACATCGCCTCGCCGCTGACCCTGGATCACGATTTCCTCCAGCACAACCTCGAACGACTGGACATCGGCAAGATAGATGAAGACAGCACCGCCATTGGCTCCGCGTTGATGGCGGCGCTGAACCGCCTGAAAGACCTCAAGGACAAGAGCAAGATCGTCATCCTCATGACCGACGGCCAGAACAATTCAGGAAGAATCCAGCCGTTGACCGCCGCGGACGCCGCGCAGGCCCTTGCGGTCAAAGTCTATACCATCGGCATCGGCATCCGCGGCAAGGCCCCGTATCCAAGGATCGATCCGTTCGGAAACAAGCGCTACCAAATGTTCGATGTCGATGTGGATGAGGACACGCTGACGAAGATCGCCCAGAAAACCAATGGCCGCTACTACCGCGCCGACAGCGCCGATACGCTGCGCAACATTTACGCGGAAATCGACCGTCTGGAAAAATCCGAGGTCGAAGTCAAGAAATACCAGCATTACGATGAGTTGTATGGGCACGCGGCCATCGCCGGGCTGGCCGTGCTGCTTCTGGAATTGATCCTGGCCCAGACTGTCTGGAGAAAACTGCCCTGACCCCATGAAATTCGCCCAACCGCAAGTCCTTTGGATGCTCCTGGCCGTTCTGCCGGCGCTGATGGGGCTGATGTTCTGGTCATGGAGAGTCAAACAAAAACTGATCGGCCAGTTTGTCCGCGCCCGCCTGCTCTCCAGCCTGACCATCGGCGTTTCCGCGGCGCGGCAGAAGGCGCGGCTGGCCTTGCTGGTCGCGGCCGTCGCGGGCGTGTTCCTGGCCCTGGCTCGGCCCCAACTGGGATTCGCATGGGAGGAAGCCCGGCAGCGGGGCCTGGACATCATCGTGGCCATCGACACTTCCCGAAGCATGCTGGCCCAGGACGTGCCGCCCAACCGCCTGGGCAAAGCCAAACTCGCCATTTTCGACCTCATGCGCCTGGCCAAAACCGACCGCCTCGGCCTGATTGCTTTCGCCGGCTCCGCCTTTCTGCAAGCGCCGCTCACCCTGGACGAAGCCGCCTTCCAACAGGCGGTCGAGGCCGTCAACGTCGGCATCATCCCCCAAGGCGGCACCGCGTTGTCCGAAGCGATCAAGACCGCCCTGGCGTCGTTTGAAAAGGGAAACGACAATCATAAGGTGCTGGTACTCTTCACCGACGGCGAAGACCACGACGCCGAGGCCGAAACGATCGACGCCGCCAAGGAAGCCGCCCAAGCCGGCGTGCGCATCTTCACCATCGGCGTTGGCACCCCGGAGGGCGAACTGCTCCGCGTCCCGGACGAGCAGGGCAACCCAACCTTTGTCAAGGATGACGATGGCAACGTAGTCAAATCGCACCTCAATCAAACGCTGCTCCAACAAATCGCCACCGAAGCCGGCGGTTTCTACCTGCCGCTCAAAGGCGCCAGCCCGATCGATACTCTCTATGCCCGCGGCCTGGCCCCGCTCCCCAAGACCGAGGAGGCCACGCGTCTGACCCGGGTCTATCAGGAACGCTATCATTGGCCGCTGGGCTTCGCCGTGCTTTGCCTGGTCGTTGAGATGCTTCTGCCCGAACGCCCGCGCAGCCGTCGCCAGGAGCCGGCTTCCACCGCGCCGGTGCTTCCGCAGACGGCCGCCCTTCTGCTGCTGCTCCTGGCGGTACCCGGCGCCTTCGGGTCGCCCTCGCGCGCCTTTCGGGATTTTCAATCCGGTGATTTTGACGATTCCTTCGACGAATATAACCGGCTGTCCCAACAAAAAACCAACGATTACCGCCTGCACTACGACGCCGGCGCCGCGGCCTACAAGGCAAAGAAACTCGACAGCGCCCTCGATCAATTCAACGCCGCCCTGAACTCGCCGGAGATCGTTTCCGACCCGCAATCGCAGCAGCACGCCTATTACAACCTGGGCAACACCCTCTACCGCCTGGGCGAACCGCTGCCCGATCCCGACAAGAAGAAGCAATACTGGCAGCAATCCATCGACAACTTCGGCCGCGCCCTCCGCCTGAACACCAACGATCTCGACGCCAAAAACAACCTCTCTTACGTCAAACAAAAAATGGAGGAACTCAAGCGGCAGCAACAGCAACAGAAAAAGGACCAAAACCAGGATCAGAAGGATCAGAAGGACCAGGACCAACAAAAACAGCAACCGCAGCAAGGCAAGGACAAGAAGGACGAAAAAAACCAGCAGCAACAGCCCTCTAATCAGGACGACAAGAAAGACCAGCAGCAGGCCAAAAAATCCGAGCAGCAAAAGAAGGACGAGGAGAAGGCCCGCCAGGAACAAGCCAGGAAAGACCAGGAGAAGAAACAGCAACAAGCCCAGCAGGGCGAGCCGGGCGACCAGGATCAGGACAAGGGTGAAGCTTCCGCCATGGCGCAGGGGCAGATGACGCCTCAGGAAGCCCGCCAACTGCTCGAAGCCGAAAAAGAGGACGAAAAAATATTGATTTTCAAACCTGAAAACCACCCTCTCAAACCGCAGCCCGGCAAATTCAAGGACTGGTGAATCACTTGAAAAGAACCACGAGCATCACCACAATTCCAATCGCCAGCAAAATCACGACCCCGAGAAATATTTTGGTGCCGACATTGCTCTTTTTGGCAAACGCTTTCGTGTCGAACGCCACCGCCTTGGTGGCGGGTTCCTGCCCCAGCTTGACTCCCTGGGGAATGACCATCGTTTGATCGGGCAATTTCTTGGGCGCCGCCTTCTGCGGTCCGGTCTCCTCGAGGCGCAGTTCCACCTGGCCGAGGCGCAGAATCTGACCGGGCTTGATCGGCGCTTCGCCCGTGATCTGGTGGCCATTGATAAACGTTCCGTTCGTCGAACTGAGGTCGCGGATGATCACCTCCGCCCCACGCACCAGCACCTCGCAATGATGGCTTGACACGGAGCCTTCGGGAATTGGGAACGTGTTGTCGTCAACCCTTCCGATGGTGGTCTTCTCAACCGCCAGCTCGTGGGCCTTCCCCGTCAGCCCTTCACTGAGAATTACAAGTCGTGCCATAATTGGGCGTGCTTCCGATTATCACCAACCTTTGCCGCAAGTCAAACGGTTTTCCTTCAACTTTCCTGCCGGGGAACTTCCTACATCCCCCGCAATCCGGTCCGCCTGTCCAAGCCGCGCCTACCGCCGCCGGGCCGGGCCGAAGAAATAGCCGCCGCGGATGCGCGCCCCGCGCACCTTGCCGGGGAAGGCGCCCTTCTGGCCCTGCTTCTCCTCCTCAAACAACGCGGTGTACTGATAATCAAAGTTGTCCAGCTTGAGGCGCTCGATTTTCTTGCCGATGAACCGCTCAATGGCATAGACGTGCGGGGCGTCGGCCGCCACCATCAAGGTCAGCGCTTCCCCGGAGTGTTCCGCCCGGCCGGTGCGGCCGATGCGATGAATGTAATCTTCAGGATGCTGCGGCACGTCGTAGTTGACGACATGGCTGACGTCGGCAATATCCAGCCCGCGCGAGGCGATGTCGGTGGCGACCAGGGCTTCATAGCGTCCCTGGCGGAAGCCGCGCAGGGCGTCTTCCCGCTCGCGCTGGGTTCGGTTGGAATGAAGAACGGCAACCGCATGATTGTTCTTTTTCAGAAGATGGGCGATCTGGTCGGCCCGATGTTTGGTGCGGCAGAAAATGATGGCGGATTGGTACTTCACGCGCTCCAGCAATTGCAGCAGCAGCGTCTGCTTCTGCGTCTCCGCCACGGGGTAAATGACGTGTTCGACGGTTTCGGCGGGGGTGCGGCGCAGGCCGATCTCGACCGTCTGCGGATTGCGCATGGCCCACTGGATCAAGGTGCCGATCTCCGGCGGTATCGTCGCCGAAAAAAGAGACGTGTGGCGGTCCCGCGGACATTTCTGCACGATCCGCTTCACGTCGGGCAGGAAACCCATGTCCAACATGCGGTCCGCTTCGTCCATGACGAGGAACTTGACGGCATCAAGGTGGCAGGCGCCGCGTTCCAAATGGTCGAGCAAACGGCCCGGAGTGGCGACAATGATGTCCGCGCCGGCGCGAAGGTCGTCAAGTTGCTTGCCATAGCCGACGCCGCCATAAAGAACGGCGGTGTTGATTTTGGTGAAGCGCGCGAAATCGTGGATGGCGGTTTCGACCTGCGCGGCCAACTCGCGGGTTGGCTCCAGGACCAGTCCGCGCGTTTTGGGTTCGTGTGCTCCAAGCAACGAGAGGATCGGCAGGGCGAAGGCGGCGGTCTTGCCGGTGCCGGTTTGCGCGCTGCCGATGATGTCGCGCCCGGACATGATCAAGGGCATTCCCCTCAGTTGGATCGGTGTAGGCTCGATGTATCCCATCGCCTTGACTCCTTGCAGAACCGAAGGTGAAAGCCCGAATGTAGTAAAAGGCATGATGTAAGATCGTCTGCCAGCCAGGTTTAATCAAGTTTGTTTGACGGGCTCTGCCGCCGGCGAGGCTGGATCAAGCGCCGGAGGTGCCGCGGTTTCGGGGGCTGCCGCCGTTGGAACTGGCATGACGCCCGGCTCGGGAACGGTCGCCGGCGGTTCGGCGGGAGCACTCTCAACGACGCCTGCGGCGGGAGTTTCCGGCGGCGGGGCCGCTTCCCCCGCGGCAACGGCAACGGCCGCGGCGGGCGCGGGCGCGGGTGCCCGCTCCGGCTTGGGCGGCCTGGGCAGCGGTTTCTTGGCTGTTTCGAGGACGCCGTTGGCAAATTCGATGACGTGACCCTCATGGATGAGCCAATGCAAATCACTCGCAAGCGCAGTCTGTTCAGGGGCGGCTTCGGGAGCCGGGGGCGGCGTTGCGACGGCAGCCGGCTCGGCCGGAGCGCCGGACGCCTCCGGGGGCTTGACGGGCGCGGGCACGGGCGCGGGCGCGGGCGTTGGAGCCAGGGTTTCAAGCAATTTCCGCCGTGTGCATTTTGGGGTCGAGTTGATGAATTGGACAATGCGCTTGATGCCTTCGGAAGCCGGCGTGGCGTCCAGGTCCAAATAACGCGGGCGCGCCACTGAGACGTGGGTGACGGTGCGGTTGACCTTGAAGAATTGTAATCCGTGAGAGGCGAATTGCTGGCTCAAAATCGTGGCGACCTGCAATGGAAAGCGTCGCTGCTCCTCCGAGATAACCCTCAAAGCCCGCTGCAAACCGGGCGAGCGAAGCTGCCGCGCCGCCAGCCCGCTCAGGGTATGGGAGTCCACGGACTTGACGAGGTTGGCCAGGTGGACTTCGCGGAAGTGCTGGTTCAACTCCTCCCGGCTGGCCAGCTTGCGCGCTTCGGGGACATTGAGGCAGATGTACTCGGTCTTGAAACTGTGGTCTTCAATCCACTTCTTGACGACCGCCTCGTCCTTGACGATCCGAACGCGGGCCTTGAAGGCTTCGAAGGGCATGCGCGAGAATCGCTCGGAGTGGAGCTTGTGCAATTGAGTCTGGTAATCGTGATAGTTGGGCGGACCCAGAACCGCTCCGCTCAAGCCGCATTGGGCGACAAAGGTATAAGTGCCCCGCGGCGGCTCGGTGGCGGTCCGTTCGGCCTGGTACAAGGTGGCGAAATGGCGGCCCAGTATGTGAGCGGACGCCTCCTCCTCGGACAGCCAGAGGGTCTCGTCCAGCGCGCACAGAAACAGAGGCTGGACGGGCTTGCCCTCCGCGTTCTTTTTGACATCAAAGCGAACCTGCTGCCGCTCCGGCTTCTGCAATATCAACTGGGCGATATCAAACAGAGGATAAGCCCGGCCTGTCATGCGAATCTGGCGGGCCAGCGATTCGACGCCCTTGTCGTCGGGCATGAGCGTGACATTGATTTCCGGCGGGGGTGGCGGCGGTTCGCGGCGGGGAGCCGCTTCCCCCTGCGCTCCCCAATCGGGCCGGCGTCCGCGCTGGCCATCCCC
Organism: Verrucomicrobiales bacterium; assembly: GCA_003138485.1. GTDB lineage: Bacteria > Verrucomicrobiota > Verrucomicrobiia > Limisphaerales > Palsa-1400 > PLGF01. The sequence goes on from PLGF01000139.1 coordinate 38,048, forward strand.
GGGAGGACGCTCGCCCTTGGGCCGCGGCCCGCGGGGGCCGTCGCGCCGCGGCGGGCGCGGGCCTCTGCGGTCATCGAACGAGCGTTCGCGCCGGTCATCGCCGGCGAAATCGGCATAGCGATTGACCTTGGATGAGTCCTGCGCCCACGCTGGCAGGAAAAGCTTTTCCAAATCCAATTCTGATTCTGATTCTGATGATGTGCTCATCTAACCTGTAGAACGTCAGTTTTTAATTGTCTGATAGGCCCAGCATGGAGTGCCTTGCGACGGATTGCAAGTGCCGGATGCGGCATATTTGCACCCCCCAGGATTGAGAGGCGAATAATCTCCGCCAATGCGCCGGCACCCGCCTCCGGGCCGGTCTGGCTCCCGCCAAGGCGGTGCTTCGAGTGCCTTTCACTTCCTTGGCGCGCTCTCAACGGGGTCCTTCATGCGGCTCTCCAAGACGGCCAGTTCGTCGCAGGCATAAGCGGTCCAGTACGTTGCAAGGGACCGTTTCAACCACCAGCTCGCCTTCTCGAATTCCCCTCTCCCGGCAAAATGGCGCCCGACTTCGGCGGTCACGTATGTATTGTTCGGGTCCCTTCGCGCCGCCAGATCGAAAAAGGGGCCTGATTCCGCGGATCGGCCCAGCCAATCCAGGCACATCCCCACGCGCAACGGAGCCACGGCGTCGAAATGGTTCAACTCCATGGCTTTGCCGAACCATTGGATGGCCTCCCTGCCCTTTTCTTCGTAGCCCGGCTTGGCCTCCAAACTCATCAGGCGGCAGTTTTCACCCAAAAGCATGTCCGTGTCCGGATTGCCGGGATCGGCCTCATGCGCCCTCTTGAGGTCCGACACCATTTGTTCCCATGAAGCCGTCTCGGTCTGCGCCCGCCAAAGCCACCACGACTCGATGGCCCGGTGAACCCCCGCCGCCGCCAGATAAACGGCCGTCACTCCAGCCAGGCCGGTCAATAGAATTCGGCCGCTCCGGCCGGGGTTCTGCCAGAATCGTTCGGTCGCAAACCGCATATTCGCGGTCAACAGCGCCATCAGGGTCACGGCGGTCAGGGCGTTGGCGGGAATCTGCATGTTGAATTCCACCACGCAATGCAACAGCGCCGCGAACAGGCCGACAGACGCCCCGACAACAAACGCGGCGCGGTCGCTGTGCTTGGAACCCAGTTCCAACGGGTCCTTGCGCACCGCGCGCCAAGTCTTGATGGCTCCCCAATAAAGGCAGCCGCACGCCGCCGCAATGATCGCCAGTCCCGCCAGCCCCCATTCGCTCAGGGTGTTGAGATAATCGTTGTGCGCGTACTCGGGACGCATTTGGATTTTGGGGGGCCGCACCCGCGGGAATTCGACATCAAAATGCCCCGGTCCCACTCCCCAGATGACGTTTCGCGCGAAAAGCTCCCGGGCGCCCTGCCAATAGAACACCCGTTCATCATCAAGGGTGTCGCCCTGGACAGCCATCGCAAAACGCTGTTGAACGGATGTGAACTGGCTTGTCAACCCAATACCCAGCGCCAGCAATAAGCAGCCGATGAGCACCGCCGGCAGCCAGAACTCCCGCTGCAAAACCAAAACCAGACACATCACCACCAGCCCCACCCCAGCCGCTATCATCCCGCCCCGCGACACCGAAACGACGATCCCTACCAGCATTGCCAACGCAATGTAAGCCAACATCACTTTGATCGTCGCCGAAAACCGGCTCAATACCAGATAGGAAAGCGCCAACGGCACGAGCATCCCAAGATACCCGGCCAAGTGGTTGGGGTTGATAAAAGTCCCGCTGCCACGCTGGAGATAGGCTTCCGGGCGCGGCTCTCCCCAGATCCTCGGATAATGCGTGGCAAACTGAAACATGGCCAGGAACGACAGCGCCAACCCCACGGCCAGCAGCGTCATTGTCACCATCGTTGCCGACTCCCGCCGGTTCAAGTTCCCAAGCACTATGAAATACCACGCCGCATAAACCAGCACATGGGTCAATTGCTGCCGCCCAACATACGGCACCTCGACCAGCGGACAGCGCGCCAAGGCGTAGAGAACAAACGCGAGCACCGCCCAGCACATTGGCGGCCACAAAAGGCGGAAGGGCCGGTGCGTCCACATCCGCACCCCCCACAGCGCCATCGCCGCCGCCGTGAGACCTTGAATGACCAGAAACTCCAGCGGACGCGTCGAGCCGAGCGCCAGCGGAGCCCAGACAAGTACAAATAATACGATGGCGACAATGGCCTTCTCGCACCATGCGTCGATTCGCTGGCGCCCCGCGTCGGGCGGATGCGCCTCCTTGGTCGCCTCTTGCGCCATGTGAATCCCCAAAACTCAACTCAAATAATCGCGAGGATCAGTGATATGCCCCGTCAAGGCGCTCGCCGCCACCGTCGCCGGCGACGCCAGAAACACCTGTGACTCCCGGTGGCCCATCCGGCCTGGAAAATTCCTGTTCGTGGCGCTGATGCACTTGAGCGGGGCGTTCATGCGCCCGAATGTATCCACCGGCCCCCCAAGACACGCGGCGCAACCGGCGTTCTCCGTCATTTGCACCCCGGCTTCCACCAGAATCTGCCAGACCGACTTGTCACCCCACCATGCGGATTGCAAGTCATGCACGATCTCAGGCGTGGCGGGCACGCCAAAGGTGTCGATCACCACCTTGCGTCCGCGCAACACGCGCGCCGCTTCCAGAAAATCACTCGTCTTGCCCCCCGTGCACGAACCGACATAAGCCCGGTCCAGCTTCATGCCCACCAATTCGCGCGCCAATTTACGCTGGCCCGGATCGGGATGGCAGGCGACCGTCGGCTCCAGCTTGGAAAGATTGACCACCGTCTCATGGACAAATTTCTCCGCCGCGTCCCGCTCGACCGGTTGGTAATCGGCCCGTGTGCCGTTGAGTTTGCAGCGGTAGTCAACCGCCGCCCTGGTCTGATCGTCGAATTCAAAAATGGCGTTCTTCCCTCCAGCCTCAATGGCCATGTTCGCGATCGTCATCCGGTCGTCCATCGTCAGATTCCTGACTCCCTCCCCGTCAAACTGCATCGCCCGATACGTGGCCCCATCAAAACCAATCTCGCCAATGCAATGCAAAATCACGTCCTTGGCCATCACACCGGGCTGCAACTTCCCCTCCAGCCGGAAGTGCATCGTTTCGGGGACCTTCAGCAGCAATTTGCCCGTCCCCATCACGAAGCCCGCGTCCGTGTTGCCAATCCCGGTGGCGAACTCGTTGAACGCCCCAGCCATGCAGGTGTGGGAATCGGTCCCGAAAAGAATTTCACCGGGCCGCGTGTGGCCCTTCTGCGGCAGCGCCGTGTGGCAGACCCCGGCGTAGTGCGACCCGTATTGCCGCTCCAACGGCCCTTTGGCCGCATCGAATTTCCAGGTCCCCGCGGGACTGTCGATCACGTCGTAGAAATAGGCGATCTCCTGTTCCCGCGCGAAGTCCCGCAGGATATCGACGTTGCGGTTGGACTTGGAATCGACCGTGAAAATGTAGTGGTCCGGGATGATCACCACCGCCTTGCGGTCCCAAACCTTGGCCGCCGCTCCGAATTCCCTCTTAAAAACGCCAATCGTTCCAGGCCCGCAAACATCATGCGTCATCAAAATGTCTGCCTTGACCCAGACGTTGTCGCCTGCTTCAACCCTGCCCTTGCCTGCCGCGCGGGCCATAATCTTCTCAGTTAGCGTCATATCCAGCCCCCACGTTACCCGACGGCCCGCCCCATCGCAACCCTGAAACTTCCCATGAGTCAATCCCCTCCATTTTCTTGACCTCAAATGCGCCCCTGTGTTTTTATTCACTGTCCCATGGAAAAAACCATGAACGCAAAACTCCTTTCTTTGACGGCCATAGTTTCGGCCATCGGCGCTGCCATGATCTCAACCGGCTGTCACACACCCACGATCACATCTTCTTCGGTGACACCGTGCATGGCCCAGATCAGCCGTTTCACCGCGCCGGATGTGCCGGCGATGGGCCCCGCGGAAACGGAGTCGCCCGCCGGCAAGTGGACCAATGCGCCCGCGCCCGCCGGCCTTCCCGGCAAAGGCCTCGCCCGTCATCCGATGCTTTACGTCGGCGAGAATTACACCAAGATGTTCCTCGTCAACGACGGCAAGGTGATCTGGACGTATCAGACCGGCAAGGGTTACGAATACGACGACGCGTGGATGCTTTCCAACGGCAACATCCTCTTCACGCGAATGCAGTACGTCGCCGAAATCACGCCGGAGAAAAAGGTGGTGTGGCGTTACGATTGCGATAACAGCGCCGGGACCAATCACACGGAAGTCCACACCTGCCAGCCAATCGGTTTGGACAAGGTGATGTTCGTGGTGAACGGCCTGCCGCCCCGGCTGATGGTCGTCAACACCAAGACCGGCGCGGTGGAGGTCAATCACGAACTGCCCTTCGGCCAGTCGTTCGACGCGAAAAACATTCACGGACAGTTCCGCCGGGCGCGTTATACCGCGCGGGGAACCTATCTCCTTTCATACCTGAGCGAAAACAAGGTCGTGGAACTCGACAAAAATTTCAACCCGGTTTGGACATGCCCGATCCGTACGCCGTGGGCGGCCCTCCGGCTCAAGAACGGCAACACGTTGATCACCGATGAGCACGACAACCTCACGCGCGAAGTCAATCCCAAGGGCGGGACAGTCTGGGAGTTTAAGAATACGGACTTGCCGGAGGAATATCGTTTTGTCCAGGCCCCGCAAACTTGCGCGCGGCTGGCCAACGGCAACACGATCTTTTGCTCGCGCGGCGGCGGCGGCAAGGGTCCGCAACTGGTCGAGGTCGCCCCGGACAAGAAGGTCGTCTGGGTGCTGCAAGATTGGCAGGATCTCGGCGACGCCACCGCCGTGCAAATCCTGGACGATCCGGGCGTTCCTGAAATCCCCGGCCAATCGCAGCATTGAATAAACAGAGCCTCGAGCGATTACCTTGTTGCCTGAGCCTCGTGAGACCATTCCTGAGTGTTGTCGGGACTGATGATGATCTTGCCGCCATCCTGCGCCTCGACCAGGACGAGCTTGCGCAAATTGGTCACATAAGCGCGGAATTTGCCGAAACTCCCGTTCCAGAAAATGCCCGTGACCGCGAACAGACCGCCGTTGCCCCACAGACGCAGCCCGAACGAGACCGGCCCGTCAAGAATGACGCATTGCCTGACCGGCCCAAAGACATGCGAGCCGAGCCGCAATCGTATGGTCAGTTGATTGCCCGGGGTGATTTCGTAGGCCACCGGCGAACGCAAATAGCATCCCAGCGCAATGGCGCCCAGAACCGTCCCGATGATGACGATGGGAGTGCGGGGATGCAGCCAAGTCGCGATGACCAGGCCCACAAAAAGCAACAGGGTGAATGTGGTCATCACAACCACCGCTGGACTTGGTTTTGCCGCCGCGCCGCGTATCATAAGCCTGCTCCGAAAACCCGCTCATTTCCGAGTGGTTTAACAAAGGCTGCCAGAGTTTAATCCAGTTGCAATCAGCAAGTTGCCATCAAGGCATCAGCGCCACGTCCTTTTGCTGGAGCCAGCCGATCCGCCTGGCGGCGTCGCTGACTTTCAGCCAGTCGCCTTCCCGCGCCTCCACGATCAGCTCCGCGCCGTCATGCGCCGTGAAGGCGCTTTGCGACTCGTCCATCGGGCCGCGCCGCGCGACCGCCTCGGACACCAGCACGACGGCCGACTTCTCCAGCAGGCGCTGATCAATTGACAATGCCAGGCAGGCCAGCAGCCAGACCGAGAGGGCGGCCAGGATGACCGGCCAGCCGCCCGTCGCCCTGGCGAACGCGGGCGAAATCCGGCGCGCTGTCAAAAGAATGAAAAACAGCGCGGCGGCGGCCGAGGCGGCCGCGGTCCATTCGTTGAGCGTGAGGCGTCCGATCCAGCGGGTCCAGCGGTTGCCGGGCAGGGCGGCGGCGCCGTTGCCGGCCTGGGCGCGGACGATTTGGAGGTTGGCGCGGATATCCGGGTCGCGAGGGGCCAGGGCCTCGGCGCGGCGGTAGGCTTCAACGGCGCGGCCCAGGCGGCCGGCTTTGAACCAGGCATTGCCGGCGTTGAAATAGATGGCCGGGGAAACCTGGCCGCGTTTGAGCAAACCGTCGTAGGCGGCGGCCGCCTGGCTGAACTTGCCTTCTTCGTAAAGCTTGTTGGCCTGGGTGAAGGAGTCCGAAACGCTTTCCGCCCGCGCACCGGCGGCGGCGGCCAGCAGCAACAGGCAGCCGGCGCCTTGCAATAACTTCCGCGCCACGCCGCCGCCGGCCTCCGGCATGTCGCGCAAGCCCGCCAGCACGGTCTTGACCTTTGGAATGAGCGAGGCGAGTTCCTGGGCGGTGTGTTCGGGCGTGTAGTGGTATTGGTTGCAGGCGTGGAACAACTCCCGCGTCAGCGGCGCGACGGAAGCGGCCAGGCCGTTGCACTCTTCGAGCACCGCCTCCGTGATGGCCGGGGCGGGAAGGTCAAGACGTTCGCCCAACTGCTCTCGAAGGAGCGCCAGGACGGTAGAGTAGAATTTATCCGCGTCGTTGGCCGCCGCCAGCGCGGGCAATTCGGCCAGGCCCGCCGCCACCTGGCGCGCCACGTCGCGGCGGCGGCGGAGCCGCGGGTTGTTGGCCAGCTTGTCCTTCTGGCGGCGCCAGGCCAGCGCGCCCAGCCAGGCCAGCGGCGCCACCGCCTGCATTGTCAAAAACAACGGCTGCAAAACCAGTGGCGGCGCCGGCGCTCCCACCCTGCCCGGCTCCGGTTTGATGTGGACGATTTCCTGGTTCTGCGCCGGCGCGTCCGGCTGCGGCGCGCCGGAGGCGATGACTGTCGGCTGGGGCGTTGCCGCGGTGGCGTGGACGCTCAGAGGGATGCCCGGATGGCTGAGGGTGCGGTAGGCGCCGGCCGCCGGGTCGAAGTAGCTGAAGGTGAAAGGCGGAATTTCCCTGATCTCGGCGTTGAGGGGCGTGATGACCTGCTCGAAGTATTTTGAGCCTTCAATTTGCAGCGGGTCCGTGCTTTCAAGTTTGCTCGTCGGCGGGTAGGTCTTGAACTCGCGCCAGCCCTGCGCGTTGGCGGGCAGGGTCACGGTTCCGAAAGCCCCGCTGCCGGCGATGCGGATTTTCAGGGTAATCGGGTCCCCCACACCAACCTCCGTCGGGCTGGCTTCGCATTGGGCCAGCGTAAAATGGCCGATGGCGCCGTTGAAATCGGCCGGCGCGCCGTTGGTGGGAATGGACTGCACGCGGATTTGAGCCGCTTCGCTGCTGACGTTGAGTTGTTGGGAGGGCACCGGGCCAAAGATGCTGCGAGTGCCCAGCGCGAGCGCCCAAGTGGCCGGGCCGAGGGTCAGTGCGCCGGTCTTGGTCGGAGTGGCGGACACGCGGAAAACCAGCAGGTTATACAAGCCGTTGCCGACCCGCACCCCGGAGCGCTGAGGGTCCCTTGGGACGGCGCCAATAATAAAATCATCCGCGTTCAGTTGAGGCAATTGCAGGTTCATCGCGTTATCCTGGCAGTAGCATTGCAACTCAACCGGAATGGTTTGCCCCAGATAAAGCGTGTTGGTCGCGGGTTGCAGCCGGATAAACGCCGGCTCATTGCCGGTCGCCGGCGACGGGGTGTTGGCGCTGAGCACTTTGAGCTCCAAAGGATGGCTGGCCAGCCGGGCGCCGTTGAGGGTGATGGTCAGGGCCGGGATGGTGAAATCCCCCGCGTGGGTGGGGCGCAGCTCCAGCGTGTAGGTGGTCGTTTGGGTCAGCGTGCTGCCGTTGAACACCGTTTTAGTGCTGGTGCCCGTGGAGCCGTATTGCAGGCCCGCGATGCGGGGCAGGCTCGGCTCGCCCTCCGGCGAACAGTCGGTGAAGCTCATCGACAGCGTCGTCGTTTCGCCCAAGCGGATGGTGTCGCGGTCGAGGGAGGTTTCAAATTTCGGGGCCGCCCATGCGGGCCACGCCAGCAAAAGCAAACAGGCCAGCGCCAGCCTGCCGCGCGCCAGAGGGCGGGCGGCGGGCGGCGCCGCCAGGATCGGCTGCCGCAGACACGCTGTTTTCCAAGCCAAAAGACTCACCATAAGCAAGACAGCGAATTTTCGCGCCTGTTCATTGCTCGAGCAAGCGGAAATACGCCCCGGCCGGCTGGCCGGAACGCGGGACAGAATTCTTCGGGGATCGCCCTCATCCTGACCTTCTCCCC
>PLGF01000106.1 GCA_003138485.1 Verrucomicrobiales bacterium
TCGCAGGGCTATGGCGGACAGGCGGCCCTTTCCCACTGGCGCGGGAGGGGGAGAATCATTGGCCGTCCCACCGTAAAAGCAACGGACTGAATTGGCGGAACGCGCCCACGCAAAACCAGAGANNGGGGAGAAGGTTAGGATGAGGGCGAGCCATTCACAAAAGCTGATCTGCGCCCCCCCGCCTCAAGGATCGGGCGGCACGCCGGACCAGAGGAAGGATTGAAGCTGGCCCAGTTGATGTTCGCCTTCCCAAATCGACACGCGCCAGGCGATCAATTGGCCGAAATTCCAGAAGTCGTCCCCCTCGAGTCGCACCTCCGTCCAACTGGCGAAGCGGCCGTGTTTTTGCAGAGGTTTGTCTATGGTGATCGTGCGCGTGACGTTGTTAGTCAAACCGCGCATCTCGGCGCGCAATTTGACCTGCGACCAATCGACGTTCCTGGCCTTCCACTCCACCGCCAGGCGCAAGGCGGCCCGTTGGGCCGGATGGACCAGCAGGTAATGCTGATAAGCGTCCCGCTCGTAGAGGCTGGGAGACAAAGCGTGCTCCCCCTTCTTGTCCAGAAACTGGGGCAGCACCTTGAGCACCGCGCCTTCGCCCGCTCGGACGACGGGCGCGAGCATCAAGAAAACGACGATAAAAACCCGGCGCACGCCAGAGCCTACCCGCCCCAAGCCCCAAAGTTCAACATTGAAAGAGAAGGAACCCCGATCGTTAGCGACTTTATCGGGAGCGCGGTCGTCTCGACCGCAGCCGTCGGCGTCCCGCCGAGGGAATCCTCCGCACAAGACCTCCCCACCATTTTGGTGAGTTCGCAAGCGGGACGCCAAGCTTTTCCGATTGAATTTGGCAGGGGAATGGACCAATGATCGCAGCAGTCCGGCGTTGGATGGGCGTGCCGCGAAGATACCGGCGCCATTCGCGGCGCTCTAGCGATGTCGAACAGAACCAAGATGGCAGGAGATTCAAATATTGCATTGAACACAGCAGTCGGGCATCGTCCGGAATAGATCATTCAAATAATGAACTTGCCCACGATCCTAACTGGCGTTCGGAAGCAATTCTTTGGATGGGTGCCATCAGCAGCGCTTTGTCCATTGTTTGTAGTCGAACAACTCATTGGAGGGATCTGGTAATGGCATGGATTGCCGTGAGTTGTCCGCAATGTGGCACCCCATTGCCCCGGCTGGCTCTCTGGCGATCGGTCAAATGTGATTCTTGCGGTTCACTGATTACCAAAACGGAATCCGTCGTGACGCGCGACTTGTTCCATCAGGCGTTGAATCGGGCTCGCCGGGAATCTGCTGGTCTGGACGCGCTGCTTTGTGGTGGATGCCGCTATCATTTGATACAGATGTTGGGCATCGGTGAAATATCCCAAGTCTATTTGGCGCGTCGTATCGATTCGCTGCCTTTTCTGGCCACGATCAAACTTTCCACCGCAACTGCGGCGGCGTCGCTTTTTTCGCACGAGGCGCGGGTCTTGCGGGAGTTACAAGGCCTGGATGCCGATGGAGCCGGTGCTTATTTCTCACGACTCATGCCGGAGGCGATTTCGCAAGGAGTCGTGGAAGGAAACGATGGCAAGCAGGCTCTGGTGTTGCGGCATCCAAGCGGTTTTTGGGGTAGCCTGGATGCCCTGAATGAGCGATTCGCACCCGGTCTCGATCCGCGACATGCGGTCTGGATCTGGCGACGCATACTTGAGGTTTTGAATTTCATTCACAGCCACGGCTGGTCTCACGGCAATCTTCGGCCGGAACATGTGTTGGTTCATCCGCAAGATCATGGCGTCCGCCTCATCGGTTGGTCGTCTGCGAAGAAAGATGCTGGGGAAAACGACAAAGCTGCGGACCTGTGCCGAAGCGCGCGGGTAGTGCAGGTAATACTGTGTGGAGCCAGCGTGTCAGGTAATCTTCCGGACAGTGTCCCTGCTGGCTTGTCTCAATTGGTGACCAGGGTCACCATGGATGTGGACTTCTGCCGTACGCAAGGTGCGGAGGGTTTGGATGCGCTGCTGCGAGCCGAAGCCAAAGCGGCGTTCGGCCCGCCGTCGTTTGTGCCGCTTACAATTTGACGCTGTAACTCGAGAACTGAATCAACAACAAAAATATGGGCTACGGAAACTACTCGTCGGCGGCTCATGCCGCGCTCACCGCCAGTCGCGCTCACAAGAGCGGGTTGGAAGTCTTTGCTCAGAGAAATTGCCATCCTCTGATGAACCCCAAAGGGCTGAAGGTTCGGGAGTGTCGCGACAGCGCGGACCATCCCGATTCACTCGGAATCGCCTTCGCGCTCGATGTGACCGGCTCGATGGGCGATATACCGCACCTGTTGGCGACGAAGGAACTGCCGACGTTCATGAAGCTGCTCACGGCGTGCGGCGTGACCCACCCGCAGATCATGTTCATGGCAATTGGTGACGCAAATTCGGATCAGGCACCGTTGCAAGTCGGACAGTTCGAAAGCACGGCAGAGCTGATGGACCAATGGCTGACTTGGAGCTTTGTCGAGGGCCACGGCGGCGGCACAGGGGAAGAGAGTTACGATCTTGCCCTATACATCGCCGCCCAACACACCGACATGGATAACTTGGTGAAGCGGAAGAAGAAGGGGTATTTGTTCATGACGGGCGACGAACGCCCGTATCCTGCGGTGTCACGTCATCACATTGACGCGCTCATCGGCGAAAAACTGGATGAAGACATTCCGATGGAGGAGGTCGTCGCCGCGGCTGCCGAATCCTATCATATTTTCTTCCTAATCCCCGATTTGGCACGCCGTCAGCGGTGCGAAGCTCGGTGGCGAGAACTTCTTGGCAACCACGCCATTTGCATGGAATCGCCGGCGGACACATGCGCCGTGTCGGCGGCCATCGTGGGATTGACTGAGAAACTTATTCCAGATCTCGATGCATTGGCCGGCATTCTGTCCAGCAACGGATTTGATGGCCAGCATGTCGGATCGACTATTCGCGCGTTACAGGACTACGCGGCCCTGCTTAAGCTGCCACAATCCAATTACTCCCGTTCAACCGCAACTCCAGTTGGCAAATGGTGGAAGCGGCTGTTTGAATAAAAATTCAGCCTAATGAGCACGACGCGTTATGCTTCGGTGCAGGGGCTAGGTTTTGGCGACTGTGGGAAAGGTCATTTCATTGACGCGCTGACACGCCGCTGGCAGGCGCATACGGTTATTCGCTTTAATGGCGGCGCGCAGGCCGGTCACAATGTGGTGACTCCCGGCCATGCGGACTCGCCTTCACGGCACCACACCTTTTCACAGTTCGGGGCAGGGACGTTTGTGCCGGGTGTGCGCACGTTATTGGTGGACCCGATGATCATTCACCCGACCGCTCTGCTGGCAGAGGCTGAGGTCCTGAGCAGGAGTGGTGTCAACGATGCGCTATCGCGCCTGACGATCGACGCACAGTGCCGAATTACCACTCCTTTTCATCAGGCTGCGGGGCGGTTACGCGAGTTGCTGCGGGGCGCCGCCGCACATGGCACTTGCGGTGTCGGCGTGGGTGAAACAGTCCGTCACGGACTGGAACATCCGGACCAGGAACTGCGTTATGCTGATCTTCCACAAAGCAATTCGACCAAAGCGCGAACGCTGCTCGACCGGCTGCAAGCGATCAGAGAAACGCTGTTGACTGAGTTCTTGCCGCAATCCCCGAACGGGAGCGTCGGAGCGCTGAGCGCTGAGTTTCAGACATTGAAGGATGAAACATTAGCAGAAAAATGGTCGGCAAGCGCTCGCGCTCTGGCTCGCCAGTGCCCACCAGGCTCGTTCGAAGCGATCCACAGCCAGCTACGGCAAGCCGGTTGTGCCTTGTTCGAAGGTGCACAAGGTGTGCTCCTTGATGAATGGCGCGGCTTTCATCCGCACACGACCTGGAGTTCGATCAATCCTGCGGTGGCCGATGATGTTGCCGCGCGTTTCGGGATTGAGGCATCAATCGAACACTATGGCGTCATACGCACGTATCTCACCCGACATGGAGCGGGCCCGTTGCCAACTCACGATAAATCGTTGGACGACCTTCTCCCCGAGCCACACAACAGCGGAGATGGCTGGCAGGGCACCTTCCGCCGCGGCCATCCCGACGCTGTACTGCTGCGATATGCGCTCCAAGCACCAGGCCGGTTGTCCGGCTTATTAATCAGCCATCTTGACGTTCTTCAGCGTGGCCTGTCGCTAAAGTGGTGTGAGCGCTATTCCGTCGAACCTCCGTTGCTGGAAGGGCCGCGATATATGGAGCGGTTTCCCTTGGGCCTCAGCGAGGATTTGGACCACCAACTTTCGCTGACTCACCTGCTCCAAAGCGCTCGCCCACTATACAACGTGGAACCGATTCGTTCTGTGCCGGATTTCTTAGAACGCATCACTGGGGTCACCTCATTACCGATAGCCTTTTGCTCCTACGGTGCGACTTGCGCCGACGTGCGTGAGAAGTGAGCGTCCGCGTCGGCGCGGAGGGCTTTGATGACGGCCTCAAGTTGCTGCTCAAACTTGGCGTTGTATTTGTCCCAGCCGGTGAAGGCGGGGGCCTTCCTCCAAGCGTGAACTTTGGGAGCAACGCTTTCCGAATGCCCATTTGATATTCAACCCTTTCAGGGTTGTTGAACTTAAACGCGACCACCCAGGGTAGTCCCTCTCAAAATCGGGCCAACCTTGGGCTGAATGATCCAATCCCTTTGGGATTGTCGAAGGTCGAAGTCGAAGGGGTCAAACCATAGCTTTGGTTTGACCCTTTGATCTAAATCCTCAAGTGTTCCGGGTTCGACATACGATTTTAAGAGTTCATTGTTTCAAATCTCGCCAATGGCCGTCCAAATCGGTTGCGGGTCCGGGTCGCGCAAAGCCATCTGCTTCAACTGCTTGGGGTCGCCCAAAACCAAAACCTGGCCAGCAACACTTCGGGATGAGAACGCAACGCCGGGGTGATCTTCTCCAATTCCTCCAGCGCCTCCTGCCAATTGCCCAGCCCCAGCCAGCCCATTGCGGCGGACAGATGGAAAGTGTCCGGTGGTTCCAGCGATTTCACGGGCCTACAGTCGCAAAGACCGCCGCGGAATGCAAGGTGAGCCGATGGGGGAAAGGGCCGCTTGACGTTATAACGAGCGTTGTTACATTGGTTTCATGGTCTTGGAACTAAAACTGCGCAAAGTCGGCAATTCGGTGGGACTTGTTCTGCCCAAACGGGCGCTCGCGCACCTCAAGGCGGGCGAAGGCGACACCGTTTGTCTCACCGACGCCGCGGACGGAAGCGTGCGGATGACCGCCAACCCCGAAGTCGCCCGCCAAATGGAAGTGGTCAAGGACGTCATGCACCGTTATCGCAACACGCTTCGCGAACTGGCGAAATGAGAACGCCGATCTGGGTTTTGCGTGAGACGGTGCTGACGCTGCATGAGCAATCGCTTGCTGAGTTCGGAGGTTCCGCCGACATCCGGGATGAGGGCCTGCTCGAATCGGCATTGAGCAAACCGGAGAATCTGCTGGCTTATGGCAAGCCGACTCTTTTCGATCTCGCCGCCAGCTACGCCTTCGGCCTTGTGAAGGACCGTCCGTTCATTGACGGCAACAAGCGGGCTGGTTTCATCGTGGCAGTCGTCTTTCTTGAACTGAACGGTTATCGCTTGGAAGCAACCGAAGTCGCCGCCGCGTTGCGCACCCTGGCGCTTGCCGCCGGTGAAATGTCCGAGGCGGAATACGCCGCCTGGTTGAAGTCGAACTCCCGGCGGGTGTGAGGCTGCGCGATCCGCGAATGCAACTGAATCGTTCCGGCCCAGGGAGGGGGAAAATTCTTCCCGGCGTCTTTGCAGCGCTATCTCAAAGAAGTCTTCATTTTCAGCAAAGTTTTTTCTCCGCGCGCTCTGCGCCTCCGTGCGAGTCCCGGGGCAGGGGGTTTTGGGTTGCGGCTTTCCGCGCTGCGACTTCGCCCTTGGCGTTTATCCTTGCGGTTTCTTTCCGTCGTGTTACATTTCATAAGCAGGCTTGTTCTTTGAAATGCTGATGGCGCGGCCCGTCTCCTGCGCCGGGCGGCGTGCGTGGCGTGAACCGCTGCACCCGCTTTGCGCCGTAAGCCATTAAAATGGGTTTAACCACGGATGGACACGGATAAAGACTTCCCATCCGTGTCCATCCGCGGTTAAAAATTTGCGGTAAATTGCCAGTAGTTTTGTTGCGGCGCAAGCGATCTTGCGGGCGCCGGGCCACCCCCTTTGGCTTCGTGAAAGTTGCTCTTTAATTATTCGCGGGGATTCCACGCTGGGTGCTGGATTTATGCAGGCTTATGCACCCTTGTGCAGGATAAAAAGGGCACGGGATGGAGTTCTCCCGTAGCGTAAGGCGGCGTTAATAAATAAAGTTGGCAACCTGCCTTGTTCTTTTTCCGCCCAGCTTCGTTGTTCACTCGTTACAGATCCATGCGGATATGCGCCTCGTTCACGCCTCGCTGGGCGGCAAAATCCCGGCGGCATCTTGCCACCTTTATTTATTAACGCCGCCTAAGCGAGCCTGCGGTTGCGGGCGACCCACAACAGGTTGTGGTTTTGAACGCTGACACCACTACAGGATGTGGAAAAAGCTTAACGCTGCTGTCGGCACGTGGTTACGTGCGTGTTTATTATATCGTAATCATCCCGGCAGCAGATTTGATGCTCCAAAAGGCGCGCCGCACCCGTCACCCCCGCTCTCCGGCATGTCCCCAGCGCAAAATCAGGTCTGTTTTCGACAAAAATGAGTTGGCAAATCCACGGGGTAATGGCAATAGTCGCTTCCCGAATTTTATGTTGAATAAAAAGATATGGTGTTGGGCGGCAGCCATGGCTGCCGCGTTTGGACTTCCCTCCCGCGCGCTGGCAGGAGACGCGGATATAAAAATCCCCGATCTGACCGGCGTGAAGTTTGACGGGTTGGGCGGGGTGAGCGGCGCGACGCTGATGTACGCCGGCTTGGTGGTCTGCCTGGTCGGCGCGGTCTTCGGCGTGGTGCAGTACTTTCAGACCAAGGCCCTGCCGGTGCATACCAGCATGGCCCAGGTTTCGGAGACGATCTGGGAAACGTGCAAGACCTACCTGTTCACCCAGGGCAAATTCCTGGCCATCCTCTGGGTATTGATCGCGGGCTGCATGCTCTATTATTTTCTCGGCCTGCAACAGAAGCCGGTGGGCGACGTGGTGCTCATTTTGCTGAGTTCCATACTGGGTATTCTTGGCTCTTACGGCGTGGCTTGGTTTGGCATCCGCATCAACACCGTCTCCAATTCGCGCACCGCCTTTTCCGCGCTTAAAGGCAACCCGCTCAACACGCTGGGCATCCCGTTGCGGTCTGGCATGAGCGTGGGCCTGCTGCTGGTGGCGGTGGAACTGTTCTTCATGATTTGCATCCTGATGTTTCTCAAAGAACTGGCCGGCCCCTGCTTCATCGGCTTCGCCATCGGCGAATCTCTGGGCGCTTCGGTGCTGCGCATCTGCGGCGGCATTTTCACCAAGATTGCCGACATCGGCTCCGATCTGATGAAGATCGTCTTCAAGCTCCCCGAAGATGATCCCAAGAACCCCGGCGTCATCGCCGACTGCACCGGCGACAATGCCGGCGACAGCGTGGGACCGACGGCGGACGGATTCGAGACTTATGGGGTGACCGGGGTGGCGCTGATCACGTTCATGGCCCTGGCCCTGGCCGACAAGAGCAACCAGCTCACCTGCGCGACGCTCATTATATGGATGTTCGTCATGCGGGCGTTGATGATTGTGACCTCCCTGTTTTCCTACTTTGCCAACGAGGTGTTGAGCAAGTCGATGTTCGGCGACAAGAAAGACTTCGATTTTGAAGCGCCATTGACCCATCTGGTATGGATGACTTCGATCGTGTCCATCGGCGTCACTTTCGTCGCCAGCAAACTGCTGCTGGGCGACTTCAAGGACAGCGCCGGATCGGCGCAGCCCAACTTATGGTTCGTGTTGTCGATGATCATCAGTTGCGGCACGGTGGCGGGGGCGTTGATCCCGGAATTCACCAAGGTCTTTGTCAGCACCAACTCGCGCCACGTCAAGGAAGTGACCAACTGCTCCCGGCATGGCGGAGCGTCGCTGAACATCCTTTCGGGCTTTGTGGCGGGGAATTTCTCGGCGTTCTGGATGGGGCTTTGCATCATGGTCCTCATGGCGACCTCGTATTACTTCTCCCAGAGTCCGGCTTTGCAGCATTTCCTGCCGGAGAAATTCGCGTTTGCGACGCCGATTTTTGCCTTTGGTCTGGTGGCCTTCGGATTCCTGGGCATGGGACCCGTCACGATCGCGGTGGACAGTTACGGCCCGGTCACGGACAACGCGCAATCGGTCTATGAACTGAGCCAGATAGAGGGGCGCAAAGACATCAAGGGAGAAATCAAGCGCGACTTTGGTTTCGACGCGGATTTTGAAAATGCCAAGTACCAGCTCGAAAAGGGCGACGGCGCTGGAAACACCTTTAAAGCGACGGCCAAGCCGGTGCTGATCGGAACGGCGGTCGTGGGCGCCACGACGATGGTGTTCGGCATTATCATGCTATTGCAGAAGATGTATGAGAATCAGGTGGCGTCCAATATCGCCGGCCCGTTCAAAGACGTCATCAAGGCTCTGAGCATCGTCCAACCTGAAATCATTTTGGGCCTGATCATGGGCGGCGCGGTCATTTACTGGTTCACCGGCGCATCCTGCCAGGCCGTCGTGACCGGCTCGTATCGCGCGGTGGTTTACATCAAGGAACACATGAACCTCTCGGCCACCACGGCCTCGCAAAAGGACAGCAAGGAAGTAGTCCGCATTTGCACGGTTTATGCGCAGAAAGGCATGTGGAACATCTTCATCGTCGTGTTCTGTTTCGCCCTCGCCCTGCCGTTCTTCAATGCGTACTTCTTCATCGGCTACCTTGTCGGCATCGCCTTCTTCGGCCTTTTTCAAGCCATCTTCATGGCCAATGCCGGCGGCGCCTGGGACAACGCNNCCAAGAAAATCGTCGAGGTGGACTTGCGGGAAAAAGGCACCGAGCTTCACGCGGCCACCGTTGTGGGTGACACCGTGGGCGATCCCTTCAAGGACACCTCCTCGGTCGCAATGAACCCGGTCATCAAGTTCACCACCCTCTTTGGACTTCTGGCCACGGAGATCGCCGTGACGATGAAAGACCAGAGCATGAAGACGGGCATTGGCGCGTTCTTCTTTGTCGTCGCGCTCGTCTTCGTCTATCGCTCATTCTATTGCATGCGCATTCCCACGGAAACCGGCGGCGCCGCGCCGTCCGTGCCGGCGGGTGCCAAAGCCGCGGCCAGATAGCCGCCACAAAAAGCTGTTTTCCGCTCAGGAGCCGGAGTAATTCTGGCTCCTGATTTTTTTGCATGAGCCAGAAACGCATAGTGTCCCTGCTGCCCAGTTGCACGGAGATTGTCTGCGCCTTGGGATGCGGCAGCCATCTCGTCGGGCGGTCGCACGAGTGTGATTACCCGCCGGAAATCCAGGCCCTTCCCGCCTGCACCGCGCCGCGCCTTGACGCCGGGACTGGCGGCGCCGGGATCGATGCCGTCCTCCTTCGGGAGTTGCGCCCAAGCCTGATTCTTGCCCAGTCCCAACCTGGCGGGTGCGCCGTGAGCGGGGAGGAATTGGAGAAGGCTTTCCCGGCGCCTCCCGCGCCACGGCCGGAAATCGTTTCCGTCGCGCCCGGGCGCCTGGAGGACGTGTGGAAGGACATTCAAACCATTGCCGACGCGGTGGGAGTGAGCGAAGAGGGCCGGGCGCTGCTCTGGCGCTTGAAGAACCGGGTCGTTGATATCATCGAAAAAACCTGCATGATGACGCGCCGGCCGGCGGTCGCGTGCCTTGAATGGCTCGATCCCCTGACGGCCGCCGGAAACTGGCTGCCGGAAATGGTGGAACTGGCCGGCGGCCGCAATCTCTTCGGCGAGCCGGGCCGGCCGGCCCCGCGCCTGGAATGGGAAAGTTTCGCGTCTTCTCAACCGGACGTGATCATCCTTGCGCCGCGGGGATGTGACATCGCGCGGGCGCGGCGGGAGTCGCAGTCATTGGAGAACCGGCCCGGCTGGGGGAAGCTGCATGCCGTCAAATCGAAAAATATATTCGTGGCGGACGGCGGCCAGTACTTCAACCGCCCCGGCCCGCGGATAGTGGATTCGGTCGAAATGCTCTCCGAGATGCTGCATCCGAAAGTGTTTTCCTTCGGCCACGAAGGCCGGGGCTGGGCCAGGCTGTAATCGGAACGCGGCCTACGGCTCGGATGCGGCGAGTTCTTCCTCGACGTCCACGATTTCCTTGAGCTGGACCAGGAACCAGCGGTCGATTTTTGTGAGTTGAAAAATCTCTTCGACGCCAAAGCCGGCCCGCAAGGCGTGGCGGATGAAGAAGATTCTCTCGGCGTTGGGGGAGGTGAGCCTCCGGCTGATCAACTCGCGGGGAAGGATGTCGCGATCCTGATAGACGTCGTTGCCGATGCGCCAGTGGCGGCCGTCGCCGCCCAAGCCGTGGCGCCCGATTTCCAGCGAGCGCAGGGCCTTCTGCAACGATTCCTTGAACGTCCGCCCGATGGCCATGGCCTCGCCGACCGATTTCATCTGGGTGTTCAGCGTGGGATCGGCCTGGGCGAATTTTTCAAACGCAAACCGCGGTATTTTCGTCACGACGTAATCCAGGGTCGGCTCGAAGCTGGCGGGGGTTTCGCGGGTGATGTCGTTCTTGATTTCGTCGAGCAAATAGCCGACGGCGAGTTTGGCGGCGATTTTGGCGATGGGAAAACCGGTGGCCTTGGAGGCCAGAGCGGAGGAGCGGGAGACGCGCGGGTTCATCTCGATGATGACCATGCGCCCGTTGTCGGGATGGACCGCGAATTGGATGTTGGAGCCGCCGGTTTCGACGCCGACAGCCCGGATGACGGCGAAGCTGGCATCGCGCATGATCTGGTATTCCTTGTCGGTCAAGGTCTGAATGGGAGCGACGGTGATGGAATCGCCGGTGTGGACGCCCATGGGATCGAAGTTTTCGATGGAGCAGATGATGACGCAGTTGTCGGCCTTGTCGCGCATGACCTCCATTTCGAATTCCTTCCAGCCCAGGAGGGATTCCTCGATGAGGATTTCGGAGACTGGGGAAAGCTCCAGGCCGCGGCGGGCCATGACCTCAAATTCCTCGCGATTGTAAGCGATGCCGCCGCCCGTGCCGCCCAGGGTGAAAGCGGGGCGGATGATGAGGGGAAAGCGGCCGATTTTTTCCGCGACGGCGCGGGATTCTTCCAGGGTGTCGGCGACGCCGCTGACGGGAACGTCCAGGCCGATGGAGAGCATGAGGTCCTTGAAGATGCGGCGGTCTTCGCCGCGCTGGATGGCGGCGGCGTTGGCGCCGATCATTTCGACGCCGTATTTATCGAGGGTGCCGCGTTTGACCAGGGCCATGGCGGTGTTGAGGGCGGTCTGGCCGCCCAGAGTGGGCAGCAGGACCAGGCGGCCTTTGGCGCCCAGCCGGCGCATTTCCTCCGTTTCGCGCGCGATGATTTTTTCGACGCACTCAGGGGTGATCGGCTCGATGTAGGTGCGATCGGCGAATTCCGGGTCGGTCATGATGGTGGCCGGATTGGAATTGACGAGGATGATGCGGTAGCCCTCTTCACGCAGGGCCTTGCAGGCCTGGGTGCCGGAATAGTCGAACTCGCAAGCCTGTCCGATAATGATCGGACCGGCGCCAATGATCAGAACGGAATGGATGTCAGTGCGCTTGGGCATATATCGCGGCCCGAAAATTAGCGGGGCGGCGGGCGGTTGTCCCGCCCAAAATTTCGCTTGCGCCGGAAATATGCCTTTCAAAAACGTCCGGACTGGCGGAATCTCCAATCATGACAGACGCAGGAGTTGGAAAATCGGCAGTTGAATTATTATCGGGGAAATCAATCCCCGTTCAGGAGCGGTTGATATTCGCGATGGACATTTCGACGCCCCAGGAGGCAAAAGACTGTGTCGAGCGCCTTGGTGACGCGGTCCGTTTTTACAAGCTGGGCCTCCAGATATTCATGGCGGGCGGCTATTACGAATTGATTGACTGGATGAAAGACCGGGGGAAGAAAGTCTTCGTTGATCTCAAGTTTTTTGACGTGCCGGAAACAGTGAAACGGGCTGTTTCCCAATTGAAAAACAGAGGCGTTTCCTTCGCGACGGTTCATGGAAATGACCAGATGCTGCGAGCCGCCGTCTCCGAGAAAAATGAAGTCAAAATCCTGGCGGTGACCGTCCTGACCAGTCTGGATGACAACGACCTCAAGGATCTGGGTTTCGCGTGTGACACCAAGACTTTGGTGTTGTCCAGGGCCAAACGGGCCTTGGAAATTGGCTGCGACGGCGTCATCTCGTCCGGATTGGAAGCCGGGGAGTTGCGAAAAACATACGGGGACAAGTTCTTGATAGTGTCGCCGGGAATCCGCCCGGTTTCAAACACGACGCTGGACGATCAGAAGAGGATCGTTACGGTGAGGGAGGCTTTTCTCAAGGGAGCCGATTACATAGTCGTGGGAAGACCGATCAGGAATGCGCCGGATCCCAGGGGGAAAGCGGAGGAAATCCAGCGGGAAATCGCGGGGTTGTTCAGCGCTCCGGCGTGATTTGACTGTCGTTTTTTAATGGACTGACAGCGGAGTCGATGCTCTGCTGTGACTACCATGAATAGCGAATCTGGCCAAAAGCTCACGCTCTGGTCTTTGCGTGTCCGGGGCCGTTTTGTGGTCGCTCTGGCGCTGGTGACGGCTTTGACGACGGGCGCGGCGCTGGAGCGGTGGGTGCTGAAGCTGGGGATTTCCGGTGACGCGCTGGATGAATTCCGGCTGATGGCGCAGGCGTGGGAAATAATAGACCTGAACTACGTGGACCGCGCGGCGGTGCGCCCGGGGGCGATGACTCAGGCGGCGATCAGCGGGATGACCGAAGCGCTGGGCGACACGGGCCATAGCATATATCTGACAGCGTCCCAGGCGCGGAAGGCGGGTTCGGCGGTGCAAGGGCGGCTGACGGGGGTGGGGATTGAAATCCACACGCTGGGGCGGCAGACGGTGGTGGTGGCGCCGATAGACGGTTCGCCAGCGCAACTGGCCGGCGTGAGGCCGGGCGACGTGATTGAGCAAGTGGACGGCCGGTCTGTGGCGGGACTGTCCATGCACCAGATTTCGGCGCGGATTGCCGGCGAAGCTGGGCAGGCGGTGGTGTTGACGGTGGTCAATCCTCAGGACGGGGTGGGGCGGGAAGTAAAGATCGTGAGGGCCTCGATGAAGCTCAATAATGTGAGCTGGCAGTGGCTGCCGGGGACCAGGCTGGCGCATGTGCGCATCGCCATCTTCAGCGACGGGGAGTCGGCTGACCTGCGCAAGGCGCTGGTGGAGATCGCCCAGGGCGCGGGGGAAGGCGTGATACTTGACTTGCGGAACAATCCGGGCGGCGTATTGGAGGAAGCGGTCCTCACGGCGAGCCTCTTCCTCAAGGCGGGCACCGTCCTGTGGAAGAAGGACGCCCGGGGTATCATCACGCCGGTGCCGGTGCGGCCGGGAGCGGTGGCGGGGGAGATTCCGCTGGTGGTGCTGATCAACGGCGGTTCGGCCAGCGATTCCGAGATAGTCGCCGGGGCTTTGCGCGACAGCCACCGGGCCACGCTCGTGGGAGAAACGACTTTTGGCACCGGGACCGTGTTGAGCCAGTTCCCGCTCAATGACGGCTCGGCCCTGCTGCTGGCGGTGCAGGAATGGCTGACGCCGGACAAACATTCGATCTGGCACCGGGGGATCGAGCCGGACGTGAAGACGCCGGCGTCGGTGAGTATCCCGCCGCTGCGGCCGGCCTCGGAGCGGGAGATGACGGCGGAGCAGTTGCAGTCCTCCGGCGATGCGCAGTTGCTCAAGGCAATGGAAGTGCTGACCAATAGGTCCGGGAAGCTGCCAGCCGCAGCCGCCAATCGCCCCTGAAGGCTGGACGGAGACTGTGTTGCCATAAAGGTGGTGGACAATTGAATTCTTGTGGGATATGATAGAGTTATTGGCGGTTCGGCCAAGGCGGCGTAACTGATCGTTGCGGTTACGGCATACGCGCGTGGCGGCGGCTGGCCGCGAAGGTTGTCAAAAAGAAGATGAAAGCGACCCAAAATCAGGCCGGATTGTCTGTTGCCCGGAGAGACAAACACAAGGTGATGCTGGTGGAGGACCACCCGGTCATGCGCGAGGGATTATCGCAACTCATCAGCCACGAAGGGGACCTGAGCGTCTGCGGGGAGTTTGAAGACACGGCGCGGGCGTTCGACGCGATTCCGCGGCTGCTGCCGGATTTGGCCATAGTGGACCTGTCGCTCAAGGGGAGCAGCGGGCTGGAATTGGTCAAGAACGCGCGGGCCAATTATCCCAAGCTGCTGATGCTGGTGCTTTCGATGCACGATGAGTCGCTCTACGCGGAACGGTCGTTGCGGGCCGGGGCGTCCGGTTACATCATGAAGGCGGAGGCGGTGGAGAAGGTGCTGGGGGCGATCCGGCATGTGCTTAACGGAGGGATTTACCTGAGCGAGAACATGAGTTCCAAGTTGATGAGGCAACTGGCCGCGGGGAAGAATATGGCGGGCGGATCGCTTATGGAGCGGTTGAGCGACCGGGAGCTGGAAGTCTTTGGGTTGATCGGCCAGGGGCGCGGCACGCGGCAGATCGCGCAACAACTGCACTTGAGTGTCAAGACCATTGAATCCCACCGCGCGCACATCAAGGAAAAGCTGGATCTCAAGAGCGCCACCGAGTTGGTGCATTGCGCCATTGAGTTGAGGGCGAACTGACGAAGGTTCAGGCAAGAATAGTCTTTCTTTTAAGGGCGGGGCGTGCTTAAGTGGCGGGGAAATGAATGTTGGGCAGAGTATTTGGGACAGGCTTTTTCGCCTGGTCCTGGCGTTGTTGGTCGTCGCCGGAGTGCTGGGGATCGCGCTGTGGTATAAGCCGGTGATCCAGGAGAATCAGCGGATGAGGGAGGAGAAACTGGCGCTGGACGGGAAGATTGAGAAGGAGAACGAAACGGCGCGGAAATTGGACCTGGAATTGAGGGCGTTGCAGAATCCCGCGACGATCGAACGGCTGGCACGGGAGCGGTTGAGCTATGCCAAACCGGGCGAGAATGTGATCCACTTCGACCCGCCCGCGGCGGCGCGGACGGAATAGGAGGGATGAGTTAGACGGTCATGATTTCTTTTTCCTTGGCGGCAAGATGGGCTTCGAGCTTGGCGATGTATTGGTCGGTGAGTTTTTGAACTTCTTTTTCGGCGACTTCCTCCTGGTCCTCGGCGATGCCGCCGCCTTTGGTTTCCTTTTTGATGGCCTCGAGGGTGTCGCGGCGGACGTGGCGGATGGCGACGCGGCCGTCCTCGGTCATTCTGCGGGCGATCTTGACCATTTCGTGGCGGCGCTCTTCGCTGAGTTCGGGGAGGACCAGTCGGATGATTTTACCCTGGACGGCGGGAGTGACGCCGAGGCTGCTTTTGAGGATGGCCTTTTCGATTGGATGCACCGTGCCAGCGTCCCAAGGCTGGATGACCAGGACGCGGGGTTCCGGGGTGGTAATGCCCGCCAACTCGCGGATGCGCATCTGGGAGCCATAGACTTCGGCCACGATGTTTTCGACCAATCCCGGCACCGCGCGGCCGGTGCGCAGGCCGACAAATTCGTGCTGCACGACTTGTTCGGTTTTGGTCATTTTCTCTTCTGCTTCCAGGAGGATGTCGTCGAGTGTCATAGGGGTTGAGGGTTAAGGGTTAATTATTTTGAATCAGCCTGTCACCAAAGTTCCGACTGGATGGCCCAGAACAACGCGCTTGAGGTTGTGGGCCTTGAAGAAATCAAACACAATGATGGGCATTTTGTTGTCCATGCAGAGGGAAAAAGCGGTGGAATCCATGACCCTGAGGCGCTTCTGCAGGGCTTCCAAGTAGGTGATGTGGTCGTAGCGTTTGGCGGTGGGATTCTTGGCCGGGTCGCTGTCGTAAATGCCATCGACCTTTGTGGCCTTGAGGATGACTTCCGCGCCGATCTCGTTGGCCCGCAAGGCGGCCGCGGTGTCGGTGGAGAAGTAGGGGTTGCCCGTGCCGCCGCCAAAAATGACGACGCGGCCTTTTTCGAGGTGGCGCACGGCGCGGCGGCGGATGAAAGGCTCGGCGACCTGGGACATGGCGATGGCGCTTTGCATGCGGGTGGCAATGCCGAGCTTTTCCAATGCGTCCTGCAAAGCCAGGGCGTTAATGACGGTGGCGAGCATGCCCATGTAGTCCCCTGTGGCGCGCTCGATGCCATTCCCGCCGGCTTCGGCGCCGCGGAAGATATTGCCGCCGCCGGCGACGACGACGACTTGAACGCCCATTTGGCGGACTTCGGCGATCTGGCGGGCCATCTCACGGATGGCCGAGGAAGAGATGCCGACGCCGTTTTCGCCGCCGAGGGCCTCGCCGCTGACTTTGACGAGGATGCGGTGGTATTTGGATTTAGCGACTTTTTTCATTCGTGCCCCGCCTTTGTAGCAACGGCGCGTCCAGCCGTCAATCTGGACTGCGCCAAAATTTGAGCGCTAGGATTTGACAGGAACGCGCCTGACGCCGGACAGGGCGTCATTGACGCCGCGCAGTTTGACGGCGAGGTCCTGGGCGAGGTTGCGCATGACCGTCATTCCCAGGCCCGGCTCGCGGCGGACGAGGTCGGCAAAGCCGTTGCGTTTCATGACCAGGAGGATGCTGGGCTGGCTGGCGACGGCGTAGGCGACGCGGGGGGAACCGTCCAGGAAGGCCAGTTCGCCGAAGATTTTGCCGTCGCCCAATTGGGCGATGGGGGCGATGGCTTGATCAAGTTGAATGCTGATCTTGCCGCGCAGGACGACATAAGCCTCGTCGCCGGAATCGCCCTTGGCAAAAACCTGGTCGCCGGGGCGGTAGAGTTTCTGAACGAAGAGGCGCGCCATTTTGCGGAGTTCGCCGTCGCCCAAGCCGGAGAACATGGACAAAGGGCGCAAGAGGTTGATGATGGCGAGGCCCATTTTCTGGTCCTGGAAATTGTGGTCGATAATCTGGACGGTGCTCCTGGCATGGGCGGTGAAGTCGCCGTTTTCCAGGGAGTAGGCGACGTTGAGTTTGACCATCTTGACGACATCGGAATAGCGGCCGTTGCGGCAGAAGAAGGCCGGGAGATAGGCGACGGGGACAAAGCCCAGTTGTTCGGCGGTCTTGAGCAGGCGCGGGGCGCTGGCCAGAATGTCGATTTCGGTATAGACGGCGCCGAGTTGGTCCTGGAAGGCCTTGACCGCGTGGGCGAGCAGGGCGCCGATGGCGATGTCGTCGCTGCAAAAGGCATCTGTGACGCGGGCGCAACGGTCCTGTTCGTCAAAAAAGAAAGTAAGCCCGGCGACCATTTTATCATCGCGCTGGCCCAAGAACGCGCGGAGAGAATAGGGGGGAGGCAGGCGCAAGAGGCCAAAGCCGTGGTTGAAATGGCCGGAAATTTCGGTGGGCGGATTGGCGCTTTCCGCCTGCAAACGCCACAAGTCAAAATCGTCGGTGGTCGCCTCATGGAGGGTCAGGTCACATTGGAGCGGGTAACCGCTGGCGCCGTCCCGGACAACCATGGTGTTGGGGATTTGCAGTTTTTGAAGGACGTCCAGGGCCAATTCGCTGACTTGTGGTAGGGACTCGGAAAGGGGGTTGCGAGTGACCAGGACTGAGCTTGCGCCGTGAACGTAAAAGAGGATGCCAACGCGCTGTTGCATGAGGTGCTTGAGGGGCTGGAAACCGACGCACGAGTAACCCAGCTTCTCGAAGAGTGCCTGCTGGGTGTTGTCCATGGCGGAAACGCGGACGATAGCCATTTCGCCGCGTTGGATGGCCAGGTCGTTGACGGAGCGGAAGAGGGCGTCAGCAGCTCCGCTGGCCACCGTGCCAGGTCGAATGAGATTGCGTCCCAAGTTGGCTACGGGATTGACATTGGGGCCGTCGGGTTTGAGAAAGGAGATGGTGGCATCCAGGCGGCCGTCGAGGTCGGCGACCCAGGTTTCCTGGCCGGAGGCGGGATCGATTTGAGCGGCGACCCAGTTGACGTCGTAGATTTCTTTGGCCGGGTAATGGTCCCCAAGAGCGGCCCGGACTAAATCCAGCCACTGCGGGGCGTCTGAGGCGGTGGCGGGTCTGATGTTCAGCGACATGGGCGTGTTCCTTTATTGTTGTCTGTTGGCTCTCATGGCTTCGGGCGCGCGATAGAATGCGCCGGACGCAAAAGCGGTCAACAATTTCCGGTTGGCCGATTGCGCCCCCGCGCATGACGGCGCCTTCGACGGACGTTGGGATTGTGCCTTGCCCGCGCGCGGATTCAAGCGTTAAAATTGGTTTTCAGATCGTCGGAAGTCTTGAAGGCAGTGAACATTTTGGATGTCATTCAGCGGAGCGCCGATTTTCTGGCGAAGAAAGGGGTCGCATCGCCGCGGCTCCAGGTGGAGCTGCTGCTGGCGCACATGCTGGGGATGCCGCGGATGAAGCTGTACCTGAATTTTGAGCGGGTCCTCACGGCGATGGAGTTGGATACGCTGCGCGCGCTGGTGCGGCGGCGCGGCCAGCGGGAGCCATTGCAGTACATCGTCGGCTCGGCATCGTTCTGCGGGCTGGAGATGGCGCTGAACCAGCGGGTGCTCATCCCGCGGCCGGAGACGGAGTTGCTGGCGGAACGGGGTTGGAAATTCCTCCAGGGTTGCGGGGGGTGTCCAAGTGCGTTGGATGTGGGCACCGGCAGCGGTTGCGTGGCGATTGCGTTGGCGGCCAACGCGCCTGGGAGCCGGATACACGCGACGGATTTCTGCGGCGAAGCGCTGGAGGTGGCCCGCCAGAATGCCCGGCGCCACCAAGTCGCGGACCGAGTCCAATGGCACCAGGGCGATGTCTTCGCGGCGGTGCCGGTGGAATTGCGGTTCGATTTGATTGTCTCCAATCCACCTTACATACCCTCGGCGCGGATCGCGTCGCTGGAGCCGGAGGTGCGCGAGCACGAGCCGCGCGGCGCGTTGGACGGGGGAGCGGACGGGTTGGATTTTTACCGGCGTCTGGCAGCGGGCGGGGGCGCTTTTCTGCGGAGCGGGGGGCGTCTGATGGTTGAATTGGACGACGAAGGCGGGGCGGGGACGCGGGAGATTTTTGAGAGGGAGAAATGGAAGATCGAGGCGGTGGAATTGGATTACAACCGCACGCCAAGGATTTTAATTGCGCAACTTCCACCCAAGACACAGGATGAGGGCGGCCAAAACTGAACTGATTCATGGATAGCTTTCTGATCAAAGGCGGCACGCCTCTGCGGGGCGAGGTCGAGATTAGCGGCTCCAAAAACGCCGCGCTGCCGATCATGGCCGCCGCGCTCCTGACTCCCGATCCGTGCGTCATCCGGCGCGTCCCCAACCTGAGTGACGTTCATTTCATGGGCAGCATCCTGGAATCGGCTGGGGCGACGGTGAAATTCCAGGGGGACACCGTGACCATTGAGGCGGCCAGAGTCAAAGGAGTGGGCGATTACGAGTTGATCCGCAAAATGCGGGGTTCGATCTGCATCCTGGGTCCACTGCTCGGGCGCACCGGCAAGGCGCTGGTATCGTTGCCCGGCGGCTGTGTCATTGGCGCGCGGCCGATCGATTTGCATCTCAAAGGGCTGAGGGCGCTGGGCGCGAAAATCAGCATCGAAAACGGCTACGTCAATGCCACCGCCAGGAAGCTGCGCGGAGCGGAGTTGTTTCTGGGCGGGCGCGCCGGACCGACGGTGTTGGGGACGGCCAACGTCCTGATGGCGGCGGTGCTGGCCGAGGGGGTGACGATCATCGAGAGCGCGGCGTGCGAGCCGGAAGTGATCGATTTGGCCAATTTCCTTAATGCCATGGGCGCGCGTGTTTCGGGCGCCGGCAGCCCCACGCTGACCGTTACGGGCGTCAGGAGTTTGCATGGGGCCGAGCATGAAGTCATACCCGACAGGATAGAGGCGGCGACGTTTGCCGTTGCGGCCGCCGCGACGGACGGGGATGTCACCATTCGCGGCGCGCGCGCCGATCATTTGCACGCCGTTCTCGACAAGTTGCGGGAAGCCGGCGTCAGCGTGGAGCGCAGCGGATCCGCGCTGAAGGTGTCACGGCCCGGACGCTTGAAGGCGATTGATATAACGACACTGCCCTACGCGGGTTTTCCGACCGACGTGCAGGCGCAAATGATGGTGTTAATGGCGTTGACACCAGGCATCAGCATCATCACGGAGCGCATTTTTGAGTCCCGCTTCATGCATGTGAGTGAATTGGCGCGCCTGGGGGCGGACATCGCCATTGAAGGGCCCAGCGCCATTATCAAGGGGGGCAAAGCGTTGAGCGGGGCGCCGGTCATGGCGAGCGATTTGCGCGCCTCGGCGGCGCTGGTCATTGCAGGACTGGCCGCCCGCGGGACGACGGAAGTCAGCCGGGTCTATCATATTGACCGCGGCTACGAAAACATCGACGGCAAGCTGCGCCAGTTGGGCGCCAAAATCGTGCGACAGGAGGCATCGTGAAATTCGTTATCAGCGCGGTCATCATCATTGGCCTGTTTCTGGGTGCCAGACAGTTTTACCAGTATTGGGGAACCTTCAAAACCCAGCCCGCCTCCCATGGCGCCGTCGCGCGCGTACAAGTGGCGGACGATCAACTGCCGGGTCTGCCCGCCGCGCTCCAGCCCGCGCTGGAGCAGGCCCGCCAGCACGGCGCCGCCGGTCTGCGCAGTTTCCTGGCAGCCCACGGCGACACGATTGACGACCCGCGCCGGGCGTCCCTTGAATTGGATTACGCGGTGCTCGTCACCGCCAGCAATCCCACCGAGGCCTGCCGGGTGTTTGCCAAAGTCAAAGAGAGGCTTGATCCCAACTCGCCCGTGTACGATCGCATGAAACGGCTTGAAAAAACCTACGAATAATCGCGCGCGATTTTTCTCGATCTTTGCGGAGGGAGGGTTATTCTGGCGTCAACAACCCGCGTCAAAGCGACATGATTATGGACATCGCCTTCAAATGCCCAGCTTGCAACCAGGAATTGGAGGTCGATGGCAGCGCCGCCGGCTCGACCATCGACTGTCCCTCTTGTTCCAATCCAGTAACAGTTCCCGCCCCCGAAACGGAGGAAGAGAACGCTCCCGCTTCCGCTCCGCCGCCCGCGCCGCCGCCGGCCGAAGAGAAGCACTTCAGTGTTCCCGTTCGTGAACACGCGTCCGACGAAGTGTTGATCAAGAAAACCAATCGCCCGCTTGAGGTCGCCGCCAAGGAGAGCGACAAGACCCTGCGGATCAAATCCTTTAAACGATCCGATTGCCAGGAGGTGGGCCGTGACCGATTCGATGAAATCGTCTCCATGTTTCTGGAGAAGGTCGGCCAGACCAACATCGTCAACGTCAGCCCCATCAACTACAGCTACCTGGACCTCAGCACCCGTACGCTGTTGACCGATTACGGCGTGATGGTTGTGTATAGAGGATAGCGCGGCGGCTCGCCCGCATCTCAGTATTTGGACACGCCCGGCTCGACATTGAGCCTCGCCCTGCCATAAATGCCCCGGTAGGGCCGCCTGTCCTCCGTGGCAGCACTACTGCGGAGGGAGGAACGCTCCTGAGGAGCCGCTTTCTTTTCCCCAAAAACCGCTTCCGTCGAGCCGTAAGCCTGGCATCGCTCAAAAACTTCCAAGCGCCGGGTTGTATGTCCTTGATTATCAAAGCCATCCAGCTCGCTCGGACTTCGGGAGCGCTCCAACCCCCGCGCCTTTTATCATGCACAAGGGTGCAC
>PLGF01000071.1 GCA_003138485.1 Verrucomicrobiales bacterium
TGTGCATGATAAAAAGCGCGGGGCCTGGAGTGCTCCAGCAGGCCAGGCGAGCTTGAGATCGTTGATAATCAATGGCCAAAAAGTCGGGCGCTTTATCCTCCCGTCGCCAAAGGCGGCTGATTTGCCAGGATGCGCCCCCCGGCTCCGTCCGTCCGCGGCGGCTTTGACAGACGGCCCGCGGGGATTAAGATGATGGGGAGGCGACCCTGAATGACGCGCCCGATTGCCCGGGCAGTTGGAGTATTGAATTGATGATATGATTGACATGACTGATGCCCGGCGGGATGCGGATTTCGTAACCCGCGCCCCGTTGCCGCCGGAACGGCTGGACGCCCTTTCCCGCGACATTCTCGCGCTCAAGCACCGGTTGAACGCCGTCATTTTGGCGCACAACTACCAGGTCCCGGAAATCCAGGACATCGCCGATTTCGTGGGCGATTCCTTGGGCCTTTCCCGGCAGGCCGCCAAAACCGAGGCCGAAGTCATCGTCTTTTGCGGCGTCCATTTCATGGCCGAGACGGCCAAAATCTTGAACCCGGACAAGACGGTCATCCTGCCGGACAAAGACGCCGGCTGTTCGCTGGAAGAAAGCTGCCCCGCCGCCAAGTTGCAGGCCCTCCAGGCGACGAACCCGAACTTTTACACCGTCACCTACATCAATTGCAGCGCCGAAGTCAAAGCCTTGAGCGATGTCATCTGCACCAGCGGCAACGCCGTCAAAATCGTCAACGCCGCCCCCAAAGAGCGCGACCTGCTGTTCGTCCCGGACGAGAACCTCGGCGCCTGGGTGATGGAGCAGACCGGCCGCAAAATGACCTTGTGGCGCGGCGCTTGTTACGCGCACGTCGAGTTTACGCACGCCGGGGTCACCCGCATCCGCCGCGAATTCCCCGCCGCGCCGCTGGTGGCCCATCCCGAATGCACCCGGGCCGTGCGCCTGCTCGCGGACGAGATTTGCTCGACAGAAAAAATGGTTGACTACTGCCGCCGCAGCGCCGCCCAGGCGATTTTAATCGCCACCGAGGCCGGGATGATCCATCGGCTGCGCAAGGAATGCCCGGGCAAACGCTTCATTCCCGTGCCGGTGGAAAACTGCCGCTGCAACGAATGCAAATTCATGAAGATGAACACGCTCGAAAAGCTCCATGATTGCATGGCCGGCCTCAGCCCGCGCGTCGAATTAAGACCGGACATCATCGAGCGGGCCCGCCAGCCCATTGAGCGCATGTTGCGGATTTCCTCCCAAGCCATGGCCAATGCCGGATGAGCCTCTTTACGGCCCGCCGAAGACAACCCGGCATATCACCACCGAGGCGGCCACTCCGGCCAGGTCCGCCAGCAACCCCGCCGCCACCGCGTGCCGCGTCCGCCGGATTCCCACCGATCCGAAATAAACGGCGATGACGTAAAAAGTTGTTTCCGTGCTGCCGAGGATGGTTCCCGCCATCATGCTGTAAATCGAATTGGGACCGTACTTCGCGACCACGTCCGTCATCAGCGCGATGCTGCCGCTGCCGCTGAGCGGCCGCATCAGGGCCAGCGAAAGCAGCTCGGGCGGGAAGCGGACCATATCCAGCAGCGGCTTGAGCGCCTTTGCCGCCAAATCTATCCCGTGCGCTCCCCGGAACATCCCCACCGCCGCCAAAATCGCAACCAGGAATGGAATGATCCGGATGGCCACTCCGAATCCCTCCTTGGCCCCTTCCACAAATTCCTCATAAACCTTGATGCCCCGCAACGCCGCGTACAGCGGAAAAAACGACAGAAAAAACGGAATGGCCAGAAGCGACACAGTCTGTACCACTCGCGCGAATGCGCCCGTCGCGAGGCCGTCCTGGCCGCCGAAGGCCAGCCGGAAAAACAGCCAGACGAAGAATCCCGCGAACAACACCAGCAGCCCCTTGCCCCAGCCAGCCAGCGGGGCCGCAGCCGCCACTTCCCCGGACACCCGCCCACCAGCGGCTCCAACGGGCTGGGGCGCTTCTTCCGGCGCCGCCTTGGCGCGGAAAATGCGCAGCTTCTCGAACGTCTTCACCGCCGTCAACCCCACCGCCTGCGCCACGACCGTCGCAATCAGAGCGGTCCCGACAATCGCGGTGGGATGGCTTCCCCCCGCCGCCGCCAGGATCGCCACCGCGGTTGTGGGGATGAGTTGGACGGACGCGGTGTTGATGGCCAGAAAGGTACACATCGCGTTGCTGGCCGAGCCGGGGATGGGGTTGAGCGATTGCAACTCGGCCATCGCCCGCAACCCCAGCGGCGTGGCGGCGTTGCTCAGTCCAAGCATGTTGGCGGCGATGTTCATGACGATTGCCCCCATCGCCGGATGATCGGGCGGGACTTCGGGAAACAATCGCCGCAAGACCGGCCGCAATGCGCGCGCCAGCGAGAGGATCAACCCGGACTTCTCCGCCAGCCGCATCACACCCAGCCAAATGGCCATCACGGCCGACAATGGCAGCGCGATGTCCATGACCGCCATTTTCGCCATGTCGAACGCCCCCTTGATCACTTCATCCAGGCAATGGTTGCATCCGCCCAGGATCACAGCGGATACGACCAGCGCCAGCCAGATATAGTTGAGCATCGCAGTGGAGGTTAGGGGTCGTTCATCAGAAACATTACATGGATAATTGACAATTGCGCCTCATGTACGCCATCCTATTTTAACGGCTTCATTTGTGAGCAAGAAGGAAAATAATCTTTATTATTTGCTTCCGGGTCAGGGGCGGGGGGCGCGCCGGCGCTATCTGCGCAACCTGATCGTGGCGCTCATTGTCGGTTCGCTCACCGCGGGTCTGCTTTTCCTGGTCTTTTGGTACTACAACGAACATTGAATAACAGCGTCCGTTCCAGGCCGATCCTTGCCATTTCCGGTCTGACCGTGCGACGCGGGCTGGCGGTCATCCTCGATTCTGTCTCCTGGCGCGTTCAACCAGGCCAGCACTGGGTCATCCTCGGCGCCAACGGCTCCGGCAAGACATCACTCCTCAGCGCGTTGACCGGCTACCTTACCCCCACCTCCGGCGGCGTGGAAGTCCTCTCCCAGCACTACGGGCGCTCGGACTGGCGCGAATTGCGCAAACGAGTCGGCGTCGTCAGCTCCGCCATCCGCCAGCGTATTCCCCCGGAAGAATCCGCTCTGGAAACCATCGTCAGCGGCCGATTGGCCATGATCGATTTCTGGGGCGAAATGACCCCCACCGACCGCCGCCGAGGGTTGCGCATTCTCAGGCAAATCGAGTGCCTTTCCCTGGCCGCGCGGCCGTGGTCATACCTCTCGCAAGGCGAACGCCAGCGGGTGCTCATCGGCCGCGCCCTCATGGCCCGGCCGCCTCTGCTCATTTTGGATGAGCCGTGCGCCGGTTTGGACCCGGCTGCCCGCGAACATTTCCTGCAATTCCTGCAACGGTTGGTCCGCACCCGCCGCCCGCCTTCCACCGTCCTGGTCACCCATCACGTCGAGGAAATCATGCCCTTCTTCTCCCACGTCTTGATCCTGCGAAACGGCCGTGTGCTGGCTTGCGGGCCGCGTGTCCGCGCCCTGACAGCCAAGTCGCTTTCCGCCGCCTTCGGCGAGCCGGTTCGCCTGCGCCGCAAGCAAGGCCGTTACAGCCTGGGCTTTCCGGGGAGTCGCGCCCGATCCATCCTGTAAAACCGCAAACTTGAACCCGCCCAATCCCATCGCTACGCCGCCTGATCCGGGCTTGCCGGGCGCGTCGGCCAAACGGCTGTTGCCGTGGCTCGTCGCCATGGCCTTCTTCATGGAGTCGCTCGACACCACCATCCTCAACACGGGCGTCCCCGCCATTGCCAAGGCCCTGGGAGTGATGCCGTTGAGCATGAAATCGGTGCTCGCCAGTTACACCCTGAGTCTGGCCGTTTTCATTCCCATCAGCGGCTGGATGGCGGACCGATTCGGCACCCGCCGGGTGTTTTCGTCCGCCATCGGCCTCTTCACGCTCGGCTCGGTTCTCTGCGGCCTCTCCAGCGACATCCATATTCTGGTGGCTTGCCGCATCCTCCAAGGCTGCGGCGGCGCCATGATGGTCCCGGTGGGCCGGTTGACCATGGTGCGAACGTTTGCCAAATCCGAACTCGTCCGGGCCATGACCTTCGTCGCCATCCCCGGTCTGATTGGCCCCATGCTCGGTCCGTTGGTCGGCGGCCTCATTGTCGGCTATTTTCACTGGCGCGTCATCTTCTTCGTCAATCTCCCCATTGGCCTTCTGGGCTTGTACCTGGTCTATCGGCATCTCCCGGACTACCGCGAAGAACACCCCAGCCCGCTCGACGTCGTCGGCCTCATTCTCTTCAGCTCCGGCATCGCGCTCCTTTCGTACGTGCTCGAAGTGTTCGGCGAACACTCCTTGAGCGGCCTGGAAATCCTGGGCCTGCTGGCCATCTCCCTTGCGCTCCTGGCCGGTTACGGCCTGCATTCGGTCACCGCCGCCTATCCCCTCTTGCGCCTGGCCTTGTTCCGCCTCCGCACCTTTCGCGCGGCCGTGGCGGGCGGGTTCATCACCCGCATCGGCATTGGCGGCATCCCCTTTCTCTTTCCACTTCTCTACCAGGTGGGCCTGGGCTTCACTCCCATACAGTCCGGCCTCCTCATGATGCCTCAAGCCGTGGCGGCAATGAGCCTCAAGGCGACGATGCCCGGCATTCTGGCCCGCCTTGGCTATCGCGCGGTGCTCATTTCCAACACCGTCATCCTGGGTCTGCTCATTCTTTTCTTCGGGACCATTGGCGCGCGCACCCCGCTCTGGCTGGTCGTCTCGCAAGTCTTCGCCTTTGGCTTCTTCAGCTCCCTGCAATTCACCAGCATGAACACCCTGGTCTATGCCGACGTCACCGAGCCGCAGACCAGCGGCGCCAGCACCATTGCCAGCACCATGCAACAGATGGCCAACAGCTTTGGCGTCGCCACCGCCTCCCTAGCCACGGCCATCTTCATCCCGGATCGTTTCCGTTCCAACCCGCCGGAAATGATTCACGGCATTCACCTCGCCTTCCTCGTCCTGGGCGCCTGGACCATCCTTTCCGCCCTGACCTTTCAGGAATTGAGAAGAGGCGACGGCGCCGCCGTCACGCAAAGCAAAGCCCCCCTCCCGCCCGCCGCCGGCTCGTGACCGGAAAGTCGGCGCGATCTTCATGGTTTTGTAAGCGTCGAACGTGGCAAGCAGGACCTTCCAACGTTGTGAATCGGGCGCGGCAGAATCGCACATGCTCCATGCCATGCCGAGGTTGGCGACGACCAGGCACCGCGATCCCTCATTTTCGAAACTGCAGCAACCCGGCGATTTGAAATTGCCTGTTCCTCCTTCGCTCCGGGGACGGAGCCACGGAGGGCACCATCTTCCGAGCGGAACCATTCATAATCCGAAGTGCTTTTTCGCGAAGGCGTGGCCGGAGCCGCTTTTCAAGTAAACTTCAAATTCCCGGGCAAGATTCTCTGTTTCAAAGGCCGCATAAAACTTCACTTTCCATGGCTTGTACTTCGACGTATGCGGGCATTTCCCGGCGTTGTGCTCCGAGAGCCGCCGCTTAAGATCGTCTGTATGACCCCGGTAGAACTCGCCCGCCTTGAGCGCGCTTTCGAGGATGTAAGTGTAAAACATACTGTCAAAGACGATGGCCTGCCATCCGAAGCTCGGAACCCGCTTACCCGCGGAAGCCCTCCTTCGCTCCCAAAGCGGAGCGAAGGAGGGCACCATCCTCCGCTCGGAACCTGCGGGTTCCGAGCGGAGGATGGTGGAGGCGGCGGGAGTTGAACCCGCGTCCCTGCCAAATATTCCAGCCGCGACTACATGCTTAGTCAGGTGAGAGTCTCAACCGATGGATAACGGCCTGACGCGAATCCAACGGCCCAGCCCGCATGGAATTATTTCGGCAAGGACCGCGCGGACTCCGGCTCCTGCCTAACCTGCTGTGGCGTTCGTCCCCCGTAGCAGGTGTCCAAGGGCGAACGTCGCGGCAATTTAGGCCGCGAGAGCTAATTCTTGGTTAGCACTTATTTTTGGTTCGATATTTAACGAGGCCAACGAACCATCCTCGGCATGCCGCCTCTGGCGCATCTCGCAGGTCGAAACCAGTACGCCCCCCCAATCGGCGCACACAACATCCGGCGTATCCTCCGGTTAGTCAAGCCGGAAGCCCGTGGCCCAAATCCTCGCCTAAGGAACTTTTCTTGAACCGCGAACCACGCGAAATATACGAAACATCTGAATTTTTCGCGTCGTTCGAGTATTTCGCGGTTCACTCGGTTTTCTACATTGGCACAGACATTGAAGGTGCTTGTCTTGCACGGTCCTCTTTCCGGTTTGCGGTCGTTAAGCGAGGATCAGGGCCGTGGGATGAGCGATCTGAGACGTATCTAACTGGTTCGACATGGGCAAACGCGATGAGTGCCAGACCGTTTCTGCCAATGGATTATGGTTTGCGAAGTTGTAAGCTATTCATGTTAAACATGTTGCAATACACTAAGAAATAACAACATTTTTGTTGCTTTAAATCAAAAACAAGCAACAATACTGTTGTTATGAATAATGACATCAACGGACCAAGACAAACGAGAAGCCTGGTTGGGCAAATTCCCGAACCCGACGAACTTTATGGGCGGGAAGATTTCATTGACCATCTCTGGCGACTGATTGACGGAAATAATGTCCTGCTGCTGGCCCCACGGCGATTTGGCAAGAGCGGAGTGATGCGGCATGTGCTGCTGCGCCCACGGGCCGGTTTTCTGCCACTTTCGTTTGAGCTTGAGGACGTTGATTCACCAGAGGAATTTGTCTGGCGCATCACGCGCGAACTCTTAAGGCACGACACTTTCAAGGTCTTGTTAAGGGGCGCAAAGCGCCTTCCAAAGGCTTTTGGGGAGTGGGTGAAGGCTAATTTTGACGAAGCCGAGTTCGAGGGAGCGAAGATCAAATTCAAGGAGAACATCAAGGAGGATTGGCGCGAAGCAGCGAAACGGATGCTGGGGGAGCTGGAGAAGGCGGACAAAACAATCATCTTCCTTTTCGACGAATTCCCGGCAATGCTCGACCGCCTCATTGAGAAACAAGGCGAAGCCGTCGCACGCGATTTCCTGGCATGGTTCCGTTCCGTGCGACTGGAGCAAAAGGACGTGCTTCGGCGCCACAGGTTTATCGTCGCGGGAAGCGTCGGCATTGACCAGATTCTGCGCAAACTGGGGGCCGCTGACAAATTGGTGGATTTTGCGCGATTAACCGTTGAGCCGCTGGACGAACCGACGGCGCGCCGGCTGGCCAGCGATCTGGCTCGCTCCCATTCAATCAACTGCGACGATGCGATTCTGGGCAGACTGTTCGAACTGATTGGCGCGCCCGTTCCCTACTTCATTCACATTTTCATCTCGCAGATCGGCCAGTTGCCGCTGGCCCAACGGAAAGACCTCACCGTCGCGGACCTGGAGCGCGTTTACAGAGAACGCGTGCTCGGACCCACTTGTCGTCACTATTTTACTCACTACAGCAGCCGCTTGCAGCGTTATGGCAAGACCGGGGAGAAAGCCGCCCTGGCGGTGCTTCGGGCGGTCGCCAGCCAGGGGCGGATATCCCGGCCCGCACTGTTTGACATCTATCGAAAGGTGCGAGGCAGGGCGGCCGGAGATCGGGCCTTTGATGAACTCATGGCTGACCTCGAATACGAATGGTATTTGCGCCTGGATTCGGACACCAACGAATTCTACTTTCGGCTCAGGGTCATGCAGGATTGGTGGCGCCGGTGGTATCCGGCGGCGAGCGCGAAGGGGAACACTCCACAGGCCCAAAAGCCATGAGCCTTCTCGCACACAAGTACACGCCGGCGGAAATGGCGCCTCAGGAGTTGGAGGCGACATTCGCGGCTCGGGGGCACACGGTGGAATACTTGTTGAAGTCCCTGCGCGAGCAGATTGATTGCGGCACACTCTCCAGCTTCTTGATCACCGGACCACGCGGATCGGGCAAGTCCACCCTCATTCAAATGGTTGCCTTGCGCATCAGTCAGGACGCCAAGTTGAGGGCGGCTTGGATGCCGGTCGTATTCCCGGAAGAACAATTCAACATCGGCTCGTTGCGAGACCTGATGGCCGCAACACTTCAATCGCTGGCCAAACAGGGAATCCAGGGGGCGGCAGTCTGGCTGGAGAAGATGGAGTCGGAAACAAACGAAGAACAAAGCCTGCAACTCGCCCTGACCGGCTTGCGCGAAATCACGCGCAAGCACGGCAAACGTCTGATTCTTTTCATCGAGAACCTGAATCAGTTGTTGGGGGAGTGTTTCGATGACCAAATGAAGAGCACCTTTCGGCGGCTGCTGATGAGCGATCCGTTTATGATGGTCATCGGGAGCGCGGTGCATGTGTTTGATTCGCTCAAGAACTACGACGAGGCTTTCTTTAACTATTTTGGGCAGGTGCCGCTCGACAGATTGACGGCGGAAGAAGTTTTCGAACTGTTGAGGTTCCGGGCCCAGTTCGATGGCAACCATGAGTTTCTCAAGGAGCTTCCCAGCCAACAACCAAAAATCCGTGCGATCGTCCTCCTCTCAGGGGGGAATCCACGGCTGATCCTCATGCTTTACGAGTTGCTGACCCAGCGGCAGTTGGCGACCATTGTCGAATGTCTTCGGCGGTTGGTGGATGAACTGACGCCGCTGCTCAAGCATGAGATTGAAAACCTCCCGCCGCAGCAAAGACGAGTGATTCACGCTCTGATGGAGAACGGCGGGGCCGGGCAACCGACCGAGCTTGTCAAACGGACCCGGTTGCCCCTCAACGCCATCACCACCCAGCTCGGACGTTTAAAAGAGGCGCAATTCGTCGAGGTGCTCGGGGGTGGCAAAGGCCGGACGGCGAACTATACGGTGCCTGACAAGCTGTTCGCCGTCTGGTATCAAATGCGATACCTCAACCAGAACCGCCGCCGCATCGAAATGTTTGTCGAGGTGCTCCGAGTTTGGTTTGAGGAGGAGGAAAGGCTTGTTATGTTGCGCAGTCTGGCGTCGCAACGGCAAAGAGATGAGCCGCAACTTCTCAGGGACGCCGCGACGGCTGAGTACTTCGCGGCCTCATTAAAAGATACAGAGTATGAACGCCAGGCCACCGAGCTTTGCATTGACCAATGGGTGAAAGTGGGCATCCCGGATGCTGCGCTGGCGTATGCTGACTTATCGGGTTTGGATGAAATTCAGGGATATACGGGCCTGGGAGGAATGCTTTTTGAAAAGGGCGATTATCGTCGCTCCATTCAGGCATGGGATGAGGTTGTTGCCAGCCATCCGAAGGATGTTGCCACGTTGTACAAGCGCGGCTTTGCGAAGAAAGAATTGGGCGATAAGCAAGGAGCGATTTCCGACTTTACCGCCGTGGTTGAGATGGAGGATGCGCCCAAGGAACAGTTGACGCGCGCGTTGGTCGATCGTGGCGTCGTCAAGGGTCTCTCCGGCGATGGGCAGGGAGCCATCACTGACTGTACCATCGTGATTGGCATGGAGGAAGCAGCAAAGGACCAAGTCGCGCTGGCATTGTTCAATCGCGGTGTCGCCAAGGGTCAAGTCGGCGATGTTCGCGGAGCGATTTCCGACTATACCGCCGCGATTGAAATGAAGGACGTGCCGAGCGAAACGGCGGCGCTTGCATTGTTCAACCGTGCCGTCGCCAAGCGTCAGATTGGTGACAATCACGGAGCGATTTCCGACTACAGTGCCTTGCTTGAGATAAAAGGTGTGCCCGATCAAGACGTGGCGCGCGCGCTGTTTAACCGTGGCATCGCCAAAAATCGGTTGGGCGACACGCAACGAGCGATTTCCGACTTTACGGCCGTGGTTCAGATGGAGGGTGCGCCCAAAGAAGATGTCGCCCGCGCGTTGGTAAACCGGGGCGTAGCCAAAATGCAGTTGGGCGACACGCAAGGAGCGATTTCCGACTTTTCTGTCGTGATTGAAACGGCAGGTGCGTCCAGCGAACAATCAGCCCGTGCCTTTTTTGGCCGCGGGCTTCTGTTGTGCGACCAAGACAAGACTTTAGCCGCCATAGAGGACTTACTGAAGGTGATTGACCTTGCAGTAATGACGGACGATTTAGTGGTTCATGCGGCCAGAATTGCGTACGGCATGCTATGGCTTCGCAAGGATTATGATAGGGCGAAAGCTGCCGTGATGAAACTAGGCGGCGTTCTGAACTCCGTGTCGAAGGAAACGGCGTGCGCGACCGCGTTGCGCTTCCTTAACAGCATTGCGTCACCCTTTATGAAAGATGCGTGGCCAGCCGCATGGCGTGTGCTTGCCGGGACGCCGCGGTCGGAGATTGCTGAAGCGCTTCATTTTCTGGAGCCGGTCTGTGCCGTGCTTGAAGGCAAGGATCGCGCGGTTTTGGACGGTCTGCCCCCGGAACAACGGGAATTTGCGGAGGAGGTGCTGAGAAAATTCGTGTGGGGGTGAGGTCGAGCCCCGAAGAACTCCAACCTCCCCTCTGTGAACAAAATGTCGCACGGTTCTGGTTTTGCGAAGCCGCCTCCGGCCAATGCAGTCACTGGAGTCTCAAGTGGACGGTGGATGATAATGGGGAAGTTGGTTTTGGCTCGCCCTCATCCTAACCTTCTCCCCNNCCAGGCGACGGCGGAAGGAGAGGCGAAGCCAAAGTGAGAGATTGAGTTTGCCGAAGGAAAGTGTACCTTCATTGAATATCAAACTGTGCCGGTTTGATGAGACGAGGATTGCGGCCATGCCCGACGAAGAACAAAAAACAAAGGATGCCTTGGAGCGAAGTTCCAAGCTGCCGGAGGAGATTTTCGGGGCGCACGAGGCCCGCGCCGATTTCCTGAAGTGGAAGCTGGTGCTGGTGGCGGCGCTGGGCGCGGCGGGGTTGGGCATCGGGGATAAATTCGAGCAGGGTCGATTGCTTTTGGCGTTGATTCCCCTGGTCTGCATTTACGCGGATCTTCTATGCACGAACCTGAAGGTGCGGGTCATCGTCATCGGCTCTTTTTACTCGTCCTTTCGCGGGGATGGTTACGAGCGCTTTGCGCAGCGGAATCGCAAGGTGTTTGATACGGAGGCTTGGGCGTTGCATTATTCAACTTATGTGGTTTGCATCATTTTGACCGGGATCGGATTATTTTCGCAGACATTCGACGAGCTGTCCTGGCGGATGCCGTTCCCCTGGAAATGGCCCTGGCAATGGCCGGCCAACGATGACCTGATACTGATTGTCGCGGGATTGGCCGGGCTTTTGCTTTCCGTATATACCAACAAGAGATCGGAACGACTGATTGACGCCTTGGCCCCCCCGGTGGATTCGGATGAGGTTCAAAACATAAAAATGGGCGGCTTGTTGCGCGCGGATTACACGGCCGCCGAGTTGAAGGAATTGTCCAATTTCCTCGCCCAGAAGGGAGTGTTCATCTTCAAGAGTCTGCCCAATGGCCTGTTCGCGGCCTCCGGCTCCGCCGGAGCGAAGGACGTT
The DNA here is from genome assembly GCA_003138485.1 of Verrucomicrobiales bacterium. GTDB lineage: Bacteria > Verrucomicrobiota > Verrucomicrobiia > Limisphaerales > Palsa-1400 > PLGF01. The sequence goes on from PLGF01000071.1 coordinate 11,474, forward strand.
TCCGGTTATCAATACGTGTGGGTGAGGGACAATGTCCATGTGGCTCATGCCCATTATGTGTGCGGAGATGCGGCGTCAGCGGCCCGTAATATAACCGCATTGATGACCTATTTTCAAAAACACCAGGACCGTTTTCAGAGCATCATTGATGACAAGCAAACCGCGAAGGAGAAAAGACTCGCCGCCGATCCGATGAACCGCCCGCACATCCGTTTCGACGGCCGGAACTTGGCGGAAATCAAGCAGAAGTGGGGGCACGCACAGAATGACGCGCTGGGCTATTTTCTGTGGTGCTACTGCAAGCTGGCGCGGGAAGGGGTGATTCATCCCGACGACAGCCATCTGAGATGTTTGATTCACTTTCCGCGTTATTTCGATGCGATCAAATACTGGCAGGACGAAGACAGCGGCCATTGGGAGGAAGCGCGCAAGGTTTTGGCGTCGTCCATCGGAACGGTGATTGCGGGACTGAGGGAATTCGAGTCGTTGTTGGAAAAGAATCCAAGGCTGGCCAGTTTGGCCGCCGACGATTTCAGACTGGAATCCGCGTGGCGCAAGAAGCTCCGCGAGGAGGGCGCATCCGCGTTGAAACGGATTCTCCCGTGCGAGTCCGTTGAACCCGAGGAATGTTACCGGCGTTTTGACAGCGCGTTGCTCTTTTTGATTTACCCGCTGGAAGTGCTGTCGGGGGCGCAGGCCCAGGCGGTTCTTGAAGACATCAAAACCCATTTGCAGGGCGACTGCGGCATACGCCGTTATTTGGGAGATTCCTATTGGTTTCCAGATTACAAGAAACACATCTCGAAGTGGAAAAGAACGGGGAACTTCAGCGGCACGACGGAGGAGCGCGACGCTCACGTTCGTCTCGGCGAAGAAGCGCAATGGTGCATTTTCGATCCGATCATGTCCGTGGTTTACGGGCGGATGTATCTGCTGCGCAAACAGGAGGGGAAAACGAAGGAGGCGGGCGAATATCTTCAATTGCAAACAGCCTATTTCAACCGGTCATTGCGCCAGTTGACAATCAAGTCAAAGAACGAAGCGGGTTACCGCGCTCCAGAGGCGTACTATCTGGAGGACGGCCATTACGTTCCCAACGACCACACCCCGCTCCTTTGGACGCAAGCGAACCTGTGGCTGGCCGTGAATCAAATGCGGCAAAGCGTAGAAAGCAGAAGCTGAACGGATGATTTCGGGCTGTTCTTTTGAGGGGCATCAAATAGAATGGCGGCATGAGAGAGGCATCGCTTCAATTCCTGGAACGTCTGATCAATACGCCCAGCCCTTCGGGGCATGAGGCCCGCGGGCAACGGGTCTGGCTGGATTATGTCGCGCCGTTCGCGGACGAGACGTTCAGCGACGCCTATGGGAACACGGTGGCTGTCCTGAACAAAGGCGGCTCGCCGCGCCTGATGCTCGCCGCGCACGCGGATGAGATCTCGATGGTGGTCAATTTTATCAGTGAAGAGGGGTATGTTTATGTGCGGAAAATGGGCGGGGTGGATCCGGCGATCACCAAGGCGCAAAGGGTGGTGATCCAGAGCCGGGGCGGCCCGGTCAAAGGGGTGGTGGGCAATGTGGCGCCGCATTTGATGAAGGCCGACCCGGAGCGGAAGGCGCCGAAGATCGAGGATTTGTTCGTGGATATCGGGGCGCGGAACCGCAAGGAGGCGGAGAAGCTGATCCGGGTTGGCGACCCGATTACGCTGACCGACCAATTTGAACTGCTGCGCAACGGACTGGCGGTGGCGCGCGCGTTCGACAATCGAGTGGGGACATTCGCGGTGGCGGAGGCGCTGCGGCAATTGAGCGAGGAGAAGGGCAAGCTGCAGGCGGAGGTGATGGCGGTATCGAACATCATGGAGGAAGTGGGGCTGCTGGGAGCGCGGCAAATTGCTTACACGCTCAAACCGGATGTGGCGCTGGTGGTCGATGTGACGCACGCGACGGATTATCCGACGGTCAGCCAGCAACAGCACGGTGACGTGAAGATCGGCCGGGGGCCGACGCTGACGCACGGGGGCTGCAATCATCCCGAAGTGGTCGCGCGGCTGGAAGCAGTGGCCAAGGGGCGGAAGATCAAGTTGCAGCACGAAGCGATGTCCGGCAGCAGCGGGACTGACACGGACGTTATATTTTGGACGCGGGGCGGAATTCCGAGCGCGCTGATCAGTTTGCCCGACCGTTATATGCACTCGCCGGTCGAGGTGGTCAGCCTGGATGACCTGGAGCAGATACCGCCGCTGCTGGCCGGGTTCGCTCGGTCCCTGAAGAAGGGGGAGGAGTTCAAGGTGCGGATTTAGTAGTGATTGGCCGCCTGGATGCCAGGAAATGGGTGTTCCCCGGTTTCTTTCCTGCTTGCGCAAGAGGCGGCTCCCTGCCACGTATTGGTAGTTGCATTAAGAGGGCAACGCGCGTCAGTCCTGCCAGGAGGCGGCGGTTGACCAGAAGAGAAAGCAGAATATAAATATGAACAATTCCATTGTTGGAAAGAGTTGTAGATTAAGCATTTGGGCCGCTGCCGCCGTGGCGCTGGCCGTGCTGGGGAGCGCGACGATTTGCCGCGCCCAAACGGCGGCTGCCGCCGTCTCGCAGGATTTGCAGGAGATTGTGAAGTTCACCCAAGCCAAGATGAGCGATGACGTCATAGTTTCCTATATCAAGAACTCGGGGAAGGCTTACAACCTGAGCGCCGACGATATGCTTTATTTGAACAGCCAAGGCGTCTCGCAACCGGTCTTGAGCGCGTTGCTTGCCGCCAAACCGTCCGCGCCTGCCGCTCCCGCGCCGGTCGTGGCTCCCACGCCGCCGCCCGCAGCGCCCGCCCCCACGCCGCCGCCGGCAGTGCCGCCGATGGCCGCTCCGGCTTACGCTCCGCCGCCGGGGTTTTCTGAGAGCTTTGCCGCAGAACCGGGGCTGAATGCGGGGTTGTGGACGACTCAGTCGGGTGTGCTGGCGAGCCTGGCTGCTGTGCGTGGCGCTTCGTTTATTTCGCCGTACCTGGCCTTCGGACCGGCGGGAATGCAGATGTCGGGAGCGAGCGTGTTCCGTCAGATTACGGGAGTGCAGTCAGTGGGCAGCTATGTGGCGCCTTTCACGCTAACGGCAACGGTATCCGGCGGCGCGGAGTTGGCGGTTCCGTTCGAGGTTTATTTGGTGAGCGCGGATTTGCGGCAATGGTTGAGCCTGGCCGGGCACTTGGGCGGGGCTGGCAGACGCGAGGGTGACATTCGTTTGGGGGGCGGGCTTCCGGGATTCCGTGGAAGTGTGAACATTCCGCTGGGCGAGAGGCGTTCGCCGGAACACGGGGTCTGGATCAATTACACGGGGAGCGCCCTGCCGATTTCCGCATTGGGCGTGAAGATTTTTGAAGAGCCGCGCGCCGGCGTTCCGTACGCGATCCAAATGACGGTCGGCGCGGACGGCGTGGGATCGGTGGCTTTCCTAAGCCCGGATGGGATGACGCTGGGAGTGCGCGGTGGTCTGCCCGTGGGCAACGGACCGTTCAACGTGGTGCTGGCCAGCCGCGACGGAGCGGCATCCGCGAATTGGAACTCGGTGCAGTTGACGCCGCTGGCCCCCCCGGTGGCGGTGGTTCCGACGGTGGCTCCGGCAACGCCGACGTTTGATTACTTCCAAGGGCAACTGAGTCCTTACGGACGATGGATTGACGTGCCGGGAATCGGAGCGGCCTGGGTGCCGGCCGAAGCGTCCAATCCGTTGTGGCGTCCGTATTTCGACGCGGGGCATTGGGAATACACGGATGCGGGTTGGTTCTGGCAATCGGATTATCCCTGGGGAGAAATAGCGTTTCACTATGGGCGTTGGATCAACGACGCGCGGACGGGGTTCGTGTGGGCCTGGGCGCCGGCCTACGACTGGGCGCCTTCCTGGGTGGCCTGGCGTTACGCGGAGGCCGACGGCTACATGGGCTGGGCGCCGTTGCCGTGGGAAGCGCGCTACGAAGCGGGGGTCGGCCTGACCTTCCGTGGAGGCGTGGCCGTGGACATTGATTTTGGACTGGGGATGGATGCGTTTGTCTTCGTGGGCCGGGACCATTTTGGGGAGCGTGATTACCACGGGTTCATGGCGGACCGGGAGCGTGTGCGCGTGTTCTATGGCCGCAGCGAGGTTCATAACGGCTATCGCATGGATCATGGCCGGTTCGTGGCCGATGGCTGGGGCCGCGAGCGGGTGGCCGCTTTCACGCATCGTGAAATTGTCGTCCGCCAGGCGCATGAGATGCGCCAGGCTGAGGAACATCATAACTTGGAAGCCCGCCGCGATGAACGCGCCCGCGTGGCCGCGCACCCCGAACAGCGTGCCGCCGCACGGCCTGAGGAACGCGGCGCTACACGGCCTGAAGAACGTGGCGTTGCGCGGCCTGAAGAGCGTGGCGCCGCACGGCCGGAAGAACGTGCCACCGCACGGCCCGAAGAACGTGGCACTGCTCCAGGCGGCACTCGTGCGGGAGCCATTCCGCCAACTGCCAGGAAACCGGCGGCCAATTCCAAGGAAACCGATAAAGAAAACAAGCCTGACAACGGAAAGTAGCGTCCGAGCCGCCGGGCGCATCTCACCTTTGTCGAGCTTTTCCTGTGTTCGTGGCCAAAGCGGCGCTGTCGCGCCGCACTCCAAGACGCTCCGCGTTCAGGGTGCGCTCTCATTCCGCCGACAGGTTTTGGAGTGCAGCACCGCTCTGCGGTGCAGCCCAACAATTTGTTCCGTCTGCGCGACAGCGCCGCTTTCAAACACAGGAAAGCTCGACAAAGGTGAGATGCACCCCGCCAGTTTCGCTTAATAGTACTTGAAGTTACCGGCTGAACAATCTAGCTATTGGGCCGATGAATCGCGCTCAATTCGATGATCGTTGCAGGTAACACGAGGCGGCCACGCAATGTGGATACGCCCCGCGCCGCCGCCATTCTTTATGGCGATTGGGGTACCAGCAAAGCCTACGTCATCGGCTTGGCCTTTGCCGTGGGCGGCTACAGTTCCTTCTGGCTTATCGCCGCGATGTGCCTGCTGACCGCGTTGGTCGGCGTGAATTACATGGCCATCTGCCGCCACTACCCGGACGGCGGCGGGGTTTACGCCAGTGTGCGCCATCGGTCGGAGATTATTTCCATTGTCGGCGCATTCCTCCTGATAGCCGATTATATCGTAACGGCGGCGTTGAGCGCGCTGTCGGCTTTTGATTATTTGGGCTTTTCGCATCCGGCGTTGTGCGCGGGAGGGGCGATTCTGATCATAGGGATGCTCAACATCTTTGGGCCGCGCAGTACTGGCGGGCTGGCATTCCTGGTGTCCGTGCCGGCTGCATTGGTGGTGGTGGCGCTGGCGGTGTTCAGCATTCCGCATTTGGGGCAGGCCGTGCAGAACTTGCAACCGCTCAGCGGCGGTTTCTTCAAGAATTGGAAGGGGTTTGTCGGCGTTGTGCTGGCGTTGTCCGGCGTCGAGGCGATAGCCAATTCGACCGGCGTGATGAAACTCAATGCCGGTTCGAGCGAGGCCAAGCCGAATGTTTCCCGGACCTCCACTCCGGCGATTTTGTGGGTGATGCTCGAGGTGTGCATTTTCACCGCGCTGCTCGGACTGGCGATGCATGCGTTGGGCGGGCTGACGATCAACAGCGCCGACCCGCATAATCCCGACGTGGATGCGCCAGGCCATCCCGGCGTGCGGGATTACATGCTGCGCTACATGGGACAAGTGTATGTCGGCGGTGCGTTGGGACCGCTGGCCGGCCATATTGCGGGCTGGGCGGTGAGCATCGTGTTTTTCCTGCTGCTCCTCTCGGCAGTGAACACCGCGATTGTGGACTTGGTGGCTATTTCGTTTTTGATGTCGCGGGACGGCGAGCTGCCGCCGCAATTTCAACGGCTCAACCAGTTTGGAGTGCCGAACCTGGGGCTGATCGTGGCGACCGTCATTCCTGCCGTCATGGTGGTGGCGATCAGCGACATGGGCGGGTTGGCGGAACTCTATGCCGTTGGCGTGGTGGGCGCCATCGCCACCAACCTGGGGGCGTGCAGCACGGATGGGAAGTTGGGGCTGGCGCGGTGGGAACGGTATCTGATGTTCGTCACCTTCCTGATCATGCTCGGGATCGAACTTTCGCTTTTTGTGGATAAAGCTTCGGCGCGGGTTTTTGCCTTTACCGTGCTGGCGGTCGGGTTGGTGTTGCGCGGCCTGGCGGGCGAGGTCGCCACCCGGCAAAAGGCCGCAGCCATCGCGGCGGCGGCGCGCGCGGCCAGTTTGCCGCCCACCACCAATCCTCCTTTATTCGCTGTCAAACCCAAGGAAGTCTCCGGCCCGCCAATGATGTGCGCGATTCGCGGGCTGGGCAAAACGCTTGATTTCGCCATCGACGAGGCGCGGCAGACGGACCGTCCCCTGTACCTGCTATTTGTGAGGTCGTTGCCGGCGCTGACGGAGGCGGATTACAAGCGCAAATGGCAGGAAGACGAGGAAGCGCGGACGGTGTTTCTGGAGGCCCGAAAGAAAGCGGAGGGGCATCCGGTGTTCCCGTGTTACGCCGTGAGCGATTCCGTGGCGCACACGATTGTGGATATTACGGCCACCATGGGGGCCTCTTACTTGATCTTGGGCGCGCCGGAACGGAAAGGCCTGGCCTACCTGCTGCGCGGCAATATCATCCGCGACATATCAGACAACCTGCCCGATGACATTCACATGCTGGTCTATGCGTGAACGGGGACGGCGGCCGGCTCCGGCTCGACCCACTTGCCGTGTTCGCGGATCAAGTCCACCAGGCGTTCCACCGCCTCCGCTTCCGGCACGTTGAATTTCACCGCCGTCTTGCCGACGTATAGATTGATCTTGTTGGGCGCTCCGCCAACGTATCCGAAGTCCGCGTCCGCCATCTCACCAGGGCCGTTGACAATGCAGCCCATGATCGCGATTTTGACCCCTTTAAGATGCTGTGTGCGCTCCTTGATGCGGGCCGTGACGGTTTGCAGATTAAACAGCGTGCGCCCGCAGGATGGGCAGGCCACGTAATCGGTCTTGAAGCTGCGGCAGCCCGCCGCCTGCAATATGTTGTATGCCAGCCGCAGGCTCTGTCCCCCCCCGGTTTCGCCGCGTATCAATATCGCGTCGCCAATGCCGTCGGACAGGAGCGAGCCGATGACGACGGAGGCGCGCAAAAGGGCGATCTTCGGCTCCAAGGCGACGGACTCCAGGCGCAGGCAATCTTTGAGCAGGATCGGGTTGTTGCGGCCCAGGCGCTTGAGCTTCGCGGCCAGCAGGCGGAATGCGGCGATGGCGGGAAGTTCCACGCCGTCCTTGACCGTCATCAATTGCGTTTCGCAGTTGACGGAGAAGTCCCGGGTCGGATCGATTTCGCTCACGTTAAGGTCTTCATAGACCGCTTCGGGCCTGACATCGTCCCTGGGGCGGATTTTCGGCGCGACCTTTTCCCAGGTGGCGCGCGGCACGACGACGCGCACGGTTTGCCCGCCGCCGCATTTGCAGGAATCCTGCAAGACAATCTCCGGCGTGAGGCGCCGTTCAAAGGTGAAGGGATCGAAGGGCCATGCGGAGTCCAGGGAAATGCCGCTGCTCCCAGCCGGCAGAGTCAGCAGGGGAATCTGCGCCAGCAAATCGGAGCACACGGCGATTTCGTTTGGGGAATCTTCCGTGAGCGAGACGCGGATCGTGTCGCCCAACCCGTCGCACAAGAGCGAGCCGATGCCGATGGCGCTTTTGATGCGGCCATCCTCGCCCTCGCCGGCTTCGGTCACTCCCAAATGGATGGGATAATTCCAGTCTGGCCCCAATTCATCCAACCGCGCCACCAGGAGCCGGTAGCATTCGATCATGACCTTGGGGTTGCTGGACTTCATGGAAAACTTGAAATTGTGGAAATCGTTCCGGCGGGCGATGCGGGCGAATTCCAGCGCGCTTTCCACCATGCCCAGCGGCGTGTCGCCGTAGCGGTTCATGATGCGGTCGCTGAGCGAGCCGTGATTGACGCCGATGCGCAAGGCGCGGCCCAGCTCCTTGCAGAGGCGGACCAATGGCGTAAACTGCTCCTCCAGCCGCGCCAGCTCCGCGCCGTATTCACCGTCCGTGTATTCGCGCGAGGCAAATTTCTTCTTGTCCGCGTAATTCCCCGGGTTGACGCGCACCATTTCCACCCACCGGGCCGCCTCCAGCGCGGCATCGGGCTTGAAATGAATGTCCGCCACAATCGGGACCAGGCAGCCGCGGGCGCGCAGCTCGGCCACGATGTTTCTCAAGTTGGCGGCGTCCTTGACCGTCGGCGCGGTGATGCGGACGATCTGGCAGCCGGCGGCCACGAGTTCCAGGCTCTGTTGGACGCACAATTCGGTGTCCATCGTGTCACAGGTGATCATCGATTGTTTGACAACCGGATGATCGCCGCCAATGGCCACCCCGCCGCGGGCGGGATCGCCCACCACGACCTCGCGGGTCTTGCGGCGGGAATAAAAATACGGCGAAGAACAGAAGCGCATGTCTTATGGGGTCGTCGAGGGCGCGGGCGGCGCGGCGGCGGGCTTTCCGGGCTGCTCGATCTGCGACTCGCGATTGAACATCATGTGGAAGATCGGGATTTTTTTGATGTCAAAGAAAGTGACGTAAAGCATGAACGAAATCAGCAGCACGGCGAAGGCGGTGGTGGTGTATTCGATAACCCGCACCTCCAGCGGCCGGCGTCGAATCCGTTCCAGGACCGCCATCACGATATGGCCGCCGTCCAGAACCGGCAGGGGGAGCATGTTCAAGATCGCGAGATTGATGTTTAACATGACCAAAAAACTCAGCGCCAGCCGGTAATCCGTGTTGGCTTGGATCGCCAGGACACCGATGATGCCGACCGGTCCGCTCAGGTCGCTCGCCCGGACGCCGCTCTCATGGGAATGCGCCAGGGCGCTGACGGTGAAATAGACCTGCTGGCAAACATCCTTCACCTGCGCCCAGGGGGTCGGATGTTCGATGTCATAAATGTCTTTCCCAGGCGCGAACTCGATGCCGACAACGAACTTCTTGGACGCGGCATCCAGGGTCGGTGTGATCTTTAGCGCGAGCCGCTGGCCGTCCCGTGTGACTTCGATGGGCGTGGCTTGGTTGCCGCGCTTTTGGATCAGGCTGATGAATTGCTGCCGGCTGCTGATCGGCACCCCGGCGAATTCGACCACTTCGTCTCTCGCTTTCAGATGCGCCGCTTCGGCCGCTTTGCCTGGCAACGCCGCCCCGACGATCAAGTGATCGCGCGGGTCCAGGTTGAGGGTCTTTAACCCGACCATGTCGCTGACCTCGGCTTTGAGCAGGTATGTATTGCTGGCGCCGTCATGCACGATGGTCACCGGCAGCACGTTGGTCAGGGCCAGGATCGTCGCATTATAGACTTCTTCCCACGACTTGACCGGCTTTTGGTTGACCGCGACGATCCGGTCGCCCTCGTGAATCCCCAGCTTCGCCTCGTCTGATTTGGGATCAACGTAGCCGATGATCGAGGGGTTCACCGGCACGGGCAGACCGGCAAAATAGATAAAGGTGGCAATGGCAAAGGCAAAGACGACATTCATCGCCGGCCCGGCGGTGGCGACCAGGATTTTGGAAAATGGCGAGACAGGAGGCAGTTCCTGTTCTTTGGCGCCGCCTTCGATGGCGGCGGAAGTGATCATCTGCGGCAGCTTCACAAAGCCGCCCGCTGGAATCCAGCGCACCGAGTAATCAATCCCGTCGCGCACCCAGGAGAAAATCTTCGGGCCGAAACCGATGGCGAACGCCTCCACCTTAAGCCCGCGCTTGCGCGCCACCCAATAATGGCCGAACTCATGCACGAATATCGCCGCCCCAAAAAGGAACACGACACCTGCGGCAATATAAAGCCCGTTCAATAAATGACTCATGCTTAAGCCCGCCCACGCGGCGGACACCACACTCTAAGGGCAGAATCCCCGTCTGGCAACCCCCGATGCGACCCCGACATCAGTCATTCCAGCGCATCCGGGCGCTACTTGATCGAGAGGGCGATGTTGAGCTGTTTCTCAGCCGCCAGAACATGCTTGAGCGGCTTGCCGGACAGCCCGCCGGCGGCGCTCTGGAGGAGGCTTTGGGCGACTCGAAGGTCTTCGTCGGAAACCCCCTGTTTGACGCGGTCCTTTTCATCGCCGCCAAGCGTCACGCCCAGGTTTCTGGCGGCGGCGGCGATATCTTTCATGGCGGCGGCGCGGTGCCCCTTGTAGTCGTGGTCTGCCTGGGCCAGGGTGACGTAGGCCTGGCGCAACAGATCGACCGGAGCGGCGCGGAGGCTGGCGGTGAATGACAAAATGCATCCGGCCAGGATCGGCAGGAGCAGGGAGCGGCACGATGTAATTTTCATATTAACCTGTTGGACGCGGCCCGCCACGGCCAGGTTTCAGGAAAACTCAATGGTCCCGATCCGGCGCCTTCAATTGGATTCAGGTGGGCATACTCCCGGCGGAAAGGCCGACAGAACGCCGCGTGCCCCATAAGCGTTAACCCAATTTCAAGACAGTTTTTCTGACTTCATTATGGCGGCGTGCCCTCAGGCGGCGTCACAGGGTCATTTTCGAAAAAGTGTTGTTTTACGCAAGTGTTGTTGTATGTTGCCTATGTGGCCGGAAAAGGGTGGATGTTCATTGACATAGGCCGGTTTGCGGAAAGCTGGAGCGGTAAAACCGTTCCAGCGAGAGCCACGCCGCAAAAATGGCCGAATATGCGTGCTTATGCAGGCTTGTGCACCCTTGTGCATGATAAAAAGGGAAAGCAACACCCAGTCCGGGGCTTTCGGAGCGAATAACCTTGATTTTTGGCGGCGGTTTTTGCACCTAAGACCGCTGATGTCAACTGTTGGAGGAAAGAACGAGTCCCGGCAAGCCTTCGATTTGGAGGGCTATCTGACCGGGCGCACGGCTGCGGTCAATCGCGCGTTGAACCGGTGGTTGCCGCCGCCCACCGCCAAACCGGCAACCATACACAAGGCGATGCGCTATTCCATCTTCGCGGGCGGAAAGCGGATGCGGCCGGCCCTTTGCCTGGCGGCGGCGGAAGCCTGCGGCGGAAGCCTGGAGGACGCCCTGCCGCTGGCGTGCGCTGTCGAGTGCATCCACACCTATTCGCTGATCCACGATGATTTGCCGGCAATGGATGATGACGATTTGCGCCGGGGCAAGCCGACGAGCCACAAGGTGTTTGGGGAGGGAATCGCCATCCTGGCGGGGGACGCATTGTTGACAGAGGCCTTCGCACTGGCGGCCTGGTTCCGGGAAGGGCGGCGGTATTCGCAGCGCGAGGTCGTGCTCGAACTGGCGGGCGCCGCCGGTTCCAGGCAGCTCATCGCCGGCCAGGTTGCCGACCTGGAAGGCGAGGGGAAGAAGATTTCCGCCCGTCAGCTTCGCTACATTCACGAGCGGAAAACGTCCGCGTTGCTCCGTTGCGCGGTCCGGCTGGGAGGGATGAGCGCCGATTGCACCGCCGCCCAACTGGCCGCCTTGAGCGATTTCGGCCACCATGTCGGCCTGGCCTTCCAGATTATTGATGATATCCTGGACGTGACACAGAGCAGCGCGCAATTGGGCAAGACGGCCGGCAAAGACCAGGCGGCGCAAAAGGCGACCTATCCGGCCATTGTCGGCCTGGAGAGATCGCGGGAGATTGCGGCGCAGTTGACGGGGCGGGCGTTTGCGGCGCTCGAAAGTTTCAAAGGAAAGGCCCCGGCGCTGGCGGCACTGGCGGAATACCTGCTGAAACGCAACAGATAAACATCAACTTGAAATCTTATGGAATATCGCGAGCTTGGAAGCACGGGTTGGAAGGTTTCCACGATCAGCTTCGGCGCGTGGGCCATCGGCGGCACTTGGGGGAAGGTCGATGACGGAGAGTCCTTGGCGGCGTTGCACCGCTGCCTGGATTTGGGGGTGAATTTTTTCGACACCGCCGACGTATATGGGGACGGGCACAGCGAACGGTTGCTGGCCCGGCTTCGGCGCGAGCGGCGCGAGCCTTTCCATGTCGCCACCAAAGCCGGGCGGCGTCTGCCTGTCCATGAGGCGGCGGGCTATAACCGGGAAAACCTCACCGCCTTCGTCGATCGCAGCCTCAAGAATCTGGCGGTGGAGACTATTGACTTGCTGCAACTGCATTGCCCGCCTGTCACCGTCCTCTACATGCCGGAGGTCTTCGGCATCCTCGACGACTTCATCCGAGAGGGCAAACTGCGCCATTACGGCGTCAGTGTGGAAAAGGTGGAGGAAGGGCTGATCGCGATGGAACATCCCGGTGTGCGGACGATCCAGATCGTGTTCAATATGTTCCGCCAGCGTCCCAGCGAATTATTGTTTGAGCAGGCGCGCCGCCGCCGGGTGGGGATTCTGGCGCGTCTGCCGCTCTCTTCCGGCATGCTCGCCGGCAAGATGACAAGAGAAAGCCGTTTTGAGGCGGAAGACCATCGGTCCTTCAACCGCCAGGGCGCGGCCTTTGACCGCGGGGAGACCTTTTCGGGCGTGGATTTCGAGACGGGTCTGAATGCGGTGGAGGAATTGCGCCAGTACGTGCCAGCCGGGGCGACGCTGGCCCAGATGGCGTTGCGCTGGATACTGATGTTCCCCGAGGTGACGTGCGCGATCCCCGGAGCCAAGCGACCGAGTCAAGTGGAGGAAAACATCGCCGCCGCCGGCCTGCCGCCCTTGACCCGCCAGACGATGGCGGGCATTTCCGCGGTTTACGACCGGCGCATCAGACGCATGGTCCAGCAACGGTGGTAAGGCGGCGTTAATAAATAAAGGTGGCAAGATGCCGCCGGGATTTTGCCGCCCAGCGAGGCGTGAACGAGGCGCATATCCGCATGGATCTGTAACGAGTGAACAACGAAGCTGGGCGGAAAAGGAACAAGGCAGGTTGCCACCTTTATTTATTAACGCCGCCTAAGAGCGCCGGGCCGCCGATTCCGAACCCGTTGGAAAGATAAGAGTTGTGTTTGCCTGAAAGCCTGTCATGTTTTAACCGCGATTGGTCCATCTCGCGGCATGGTTATGATTCAGGCGAAGGCGTCTTCGTCGATGAAGTGAGACCGGCTTGCCGGGAACAGTGGGAGATGAATGATCAGCAATAACGAAAGTCTGCCAAAATGAGCACAAAACTGTTTGTGGGAAATCTTTCCTTCAACGTCACCGAGAATGATCTCCAGGACGCCTTTGCCGCGTTCGGCACGGTCACAGAAGTCAACCTGATGATGGATCGCGCAACCAACCGGCCGCGCGGCTTCGCCTTCGTCAGCATGGCAAGCAAGGATGAAGCTGACAAGGCGATCCAGGGAATGAACGGCAAGCAACTCGACGGACGCGCCTTGACGGTCAACGAGGCCCGGCCCCGCGAAGATCGCCCGCCGCGCCCAGGCGGCGGTTACGGTGGTGGTGGCGGCGGTGGTGGCGGCGGTGGTGGCGGCGGACGAAGCGGCGGCGGTCCGCGCCGGCCCTATTCCCGGTGATAGCCCCCTCATCCCGCAGCTTGCAAGTTAATCGATGGACCGTGCCCGGCGGCGCGCGCACGGAGGGCTTTCGCGCGCCACTCGGAGGAAAGTTTCCATAATTATGATGACATTTGTTTTCTGGACAGCCGTCGGCATCTGCCTCGGCTGTGCGTTTGCGTCTTTTTTTGAATGGACTTTGCACCGCTTCCTGATGCATCGCCCCCTGTGGCGGTTCCGCTATCCATACGAACGGCACGCCTTGATCCATCACCGGATTTTCAAGGCCGACCACACCTATCATTTGGTCAATGAACAGGACAAGAAAACCATCCCGATGGCATGGTGGAACGGGCCGGTGTTGATCACCCTCAGCGCGTCGCCGTTTCTGGTCATTGCGATTCTGTCGCGCAAATGGGGCCTGGTGTGCGGGGCGGCGCTGGCGTGCATGATCTACTATGCCGCTTACGAGTACATCCACTGGTGCATGCATCTGCCCAAGAAGCGCTACGTTGAAAGATCGGGCATTTTCTTCCGCCTCAACGGCCATCACCTGCTGCACCATCGCTATATGAACCGGAATTTCAACGTGGTGTGTCCCCTGGCCGATTTGTTTCTGGGAACCTTGCTGCTCCGTTCGAAGGTCTGCTTTAAACAGGCGACCTGCTCCGCCCTCCCGAACGTTCAGCCCAAAACCCAGCCCCGTCCAGCCGTGGCCGTGATCTGAGAATATGAATTTGGATGAAATTCAACGCCAAAAGGTAGCCGCCTGGATCGACCAGGGGCTCAAGCTGGCCGAAATTCAAAAACGGCTGGAAACCGACTTTGGCCTGCGAGTGACCTATCTGGACGTGCGGTTGCTGGTGGATGATTTGAAGCTCAAACCCAAAGACCCACCGCCGCCGCCCAAGCCGCCCGCGCCGCCGCCAGAGCAAGCCGTGAACCTTTCCCCACCCGGGTCCCCCGTGCCGGGCAAGGTCAGTATCGCGGTGGACCAATTGACGCGGGCTGGCGCGCTGGTCAGCGGCAAGGCCAAGTTCAGCGACGGAAAAACGGCCGAGTGGTTTCTGGATCAAGCAGGCCGCCTCGGTCTGGCCCCTTCCGAAAAGGGCTACAAGCCCTCCCCGGCCGATTTGCAGGAGTTTCAAATCGCCTTGCAAGATGAGTTGCAAAAAATGGGGATCTGAACGCCGATGCCGCGCCTTGTCTCCTTTCCCAACGGACTGGCTCTGGCGCTGGCGGCAGCCGCGGATTGGCTCTCCCTGCTGGAAAAATCGTCCGGCCCGTTTCTGACCGCCCTTTCCGGAGGGCGCATTGCCCGGGACTTTTTCACCGCCGTGACCAAGGTGGCCGGCAAATCGGGCGCGCCGCTTCGGGACGTTCACTTCTTCTGGGCCGACGAACGTTGCGTGCCGCCCGGCGATCCCGCCAGCAATTTCCGGGTGGCCAATGAAAATCTGTTGCGGCCCCTGGGCATTTCCCCTGAGAGAATCCACCGGCTCAAGGGAGAGTTGCAGCCGGCCGCCGCAGTCGCGGAAGCCGCCGCCGAACTCCGGCGCCTTGCGCCGAACGGCGCGCTGGGCATGCCCATCCTGGACATCGTGTTTCTAGGCCTTGGGGAGGACGGCCATACCGCTTCGCTCATGCCCAACGCGCCGGCGTCGGTGCTGCAAAGCCGCGAGCCGTGGGTTCATGTTGCCAATTCGCCCAAACCGCCCCCGAATCGGCTTACCTTGACCTATCCCATGCTTGCGGCCGCGCGCGAAGTTTGGACGCTGGTTTCAGGCACGGACAAGGAGACCGCCCTGCGCGAGTCCTTGCGGCCCGGCGGAACGACACCATTTGCGCGCGTGCTGCGGGAGCGCGCGGAGACACGAGTTTATACCGACTTGACAGGAATTGAAGGTTTGGGGTTTGTTCCCTGCCAGCGGGACTGATAGGCTGGCCGGCATGGACAACGCGCCGCCTCTCATTGTCGAAGCCCCGGCCGCGCCGCCCCAGATTGAGGTGGCGGGGTTGACCAAGCTTTATGGAGACTTTGCGGCTGTGTCCGACCTGTGTTTTTCCGTGCGGGCGGGCGAGGTGATCGGGTTGGTGGGGCCTAACGGCGCTGGCAAGACGACCACCCTGCGTTGTCTGGCAGGCATCATCCCGGCGACACGCGGAACGGTGCGGATTGGGGGATTTGACCTCGCGCAGAATCCCATCGAGGCGAAACGGCGGCTGGCATTTTTCTCCGACGAACCCCGCTTGTTCGATTATCTGACAGTGGCGCAGCACCTGACATTTACGGCGCGCATTTATGGCGTCGCCAATTACCAGGAGATTCAGCGTCCGCTGCTGGAAGAGTTGGAGATGGACGACAAGAGGGACAAGCTCCCCTCGGAATTGTCGCGCGGCATGAAGCAGAAGCTGGCCATTGCCTGCGGCTTGCTGCATTCGCCGGAAGTCATTTTTTTTGACGAGCCGCTGACGGGATTGGACCCGGTCGGCATCCGGCGGATGAAGGACTCGATCTTGAGGCGGGCCAGGGCGGGGGCGGCGATTTTAATCAGTTCGCATCTGCTGCACTTGCTGGAAGAGGTCTGTTCGCACGTGCTGATTCTCAAGAATGGCCGGAAGGTGATCGATGGAACGCTGGAGGAGATGCGCCAGAAGTTCTCCGAGCAGGCAGGCGGCGCCAACCTGGAGGAAGTCTTCTTTCGCGCGACCGGCGAAGACAAAAGAACGCCATGATCGCCGGGGCGCTGTTTTATTACCAGTTTTGTTCCCAGAAGAACCGTTTATTGACACAGATGCGGCGCCTGCGGCGGCCGAGATACCTGGCGGGGGCGATGGTGGGTGCGCTTTATTTTTACGCTTATATCTTCCGGGGCTTCTCGCAGGGGCGGCGCGGGACCGGCGCGGCGATGGCCGCCTGGCAGTCCCACGGGCTGGCGGAGTCGATGGCGGCGCTGGTCTTGCTGATCCTGATGCTCATGGCATGGGTGTTGCCCCACTCAAGGGCGGCGCTGGCGTTTTCGGAGGCCGAGGTGGCCTTCCTTTTTCCCGCGCCGATCGGACGGCGGACGTTGATCAACTTCAAACTCCTCAAATCGCAGGTCGCAATTCTCTTCAGCTCGCTTTTGATGGCGCTGATCGGCCGCGGATGGGGCGCCGGCAATTTTTCCATTCGCGGGCTGGGCTGGTGGGTGCTGCTCTCGGCCTTCAATCTGCATTTGCTGGCCAGCTCGTTCGCGCTCACGTTGTGGATGGGGCGCGGCCTGTCCAATTGGATGCGCCGCGCCATCTTCCTCGGCGCGGCGGGGACGGCGGCGGCGGGAATTCTCTTGTGGGCGCGGGCGGCGCTGCCGCCGATTGTTGTGCCACCGGATGCGAAGGACCTGGCGTGGCTGGCGCAATACGCGGGGCAGGTTTTGCAATCGGGGCCGCTGCCCTGGTTGCTTCTGCCGTTCCGCTGGCTGGTGGCGCCGTATTTCGCGGCAACCTTCGCCCAATTCTTCATCGCGCTCGGCCCGGCGCTGCTGTTCATCGGGTTGCTCTACTGGTGGGTGATTCGCTCGGACGTGGCCTTCGAGGAGGCGTCGGTCGAACTGTCCCAAAAACTGGCCCAACGGCTCGCCACGGCGCGCTCGGGCGATCCGTACGGGATGCGAAAACCAGCGAAGGCGGCGCGGCCACCCTTTACATTGCGGCCACTGGGCAATCCGGAGATGGCGGTATTCTGGAAGAATCTCATCAGCGCCGGCTCCTTTGTGACGGGCCGGATGTGGCTGATGCTGCTCTGGATAATCATCATTGTCGGCGGCGTCCTGCAATCGCAAGTCAGCCGGGGCGGCGCGCTGGGACCGGCGCTTCTGTACCTGGCGGTGATGCTCGTGGCCATGTCGCTGTTCTCCGGGCCGCAGTTGTTGCGCAATGATTTGCGCCAGGACCTGCCGGTGACCGATGTGCTCAAAATGTACCCGATGCGCGGATGGCAGATCGTGCTGGGGGAAGTGCTGGCGCCGGCGGCGGTTCTGGCCGGGGCGCAATGGCTCCTTCTGGTCATGGCGGCGATTTTCTTTCCGACGCACTTGGGGCCTCATGCCGTGTCGCTGTTCCTGCGGCTGAGTTGCGCGCTCGCCGCGGCCGTTGTCTTGCCGTTCATCGACCTGATTGCAATCTTGATTCCCAACGCGGCCGTGCTGTTTTTCCCGGCGTGGTTTCAACTGGGCAAACAAGGGCCGCGCGGATTCGAGACGACAGGGCAGCAATTAATCCTGATGTTCGGCCAATTGTTGACACTGGCGCTGTCCCTGTTGCCGCCGGCGGCGGTTTTCACCGTTGTTTTTTTCTGCGCCTCGCGCCTCCTCGGAGCCTCGGCCGGCGTGGCGTCGGCGGGCATTGCGGCGGCGCTCCTGCTGGCCGTCGAGGCGGGCCTCGCCATCAAACTGCTGGGCGGCGTCTTTGAGCGTTTCGATTCTTCCGGCGAGGTTCTTTCGTCCTAACAATTCCCCGGCGGCCAGAGACTCTGTCCAATGTCCGTCCGGTAATAACTGCCCACGACGCGGATTTTGCGGATGTTGGCGTAGGCCCGCGCGAGCGCCTCCTCAAGGGTCGGCGCCAGCGCCATGACGTCGGCAATGCGGTGGCCGGTGGCCATGAGCTGGCCGTCCTCGCGGCGCGCCACCTCGTTCCACCAGACGTCGCAATCCAACGCGCCCTCCACCGCCAGCGGCAGATGCGGGCCGCGCGCCTGGAGGAAGGGATAGCCATACCCCGCCAGCGTGAGGGAGGCGCCAAAACGCATCCCCTCCGCGAATTCCAACTCCAGCTTCCTGTTCCGCGCCGCGCGGAGGAGCGTTTGCGCCGGATTCTTCAACGCGCGCATGATCATCGGGCCGGAAGTGACGCCGACGCGGACGTTGTATTCGATGACGTGCCACCGGCCATTGCGCTTGACAGCCGTGACCTGGAGCGGCCCGCTGAATTTTGTCTCGCGCAGCCAGGGAAGCAGCGGATGAATCAGCTCGCGCGCCAGGCCGTATTTGTCCTCCGGGTCGCGCTCGATCAACCCGCCCAGGGGCGCGCCCGCCACGATCCCCATGTTGCCGTTGAAGGCGTACTTGTACTCCTGATTGGTAACCAACGAGTAAATCTCGCCCCCGCTCACCAGCACGATGTGGCCCGCCTCGGCGCGGCCCAGATATTCTTGCAGAAAAATGCCCTCCGCGTAATCCACCCGTTTCAACCACGCCCGCGTGTCCTCGACGCTCTCGCACAGTATGGTGTGAATGGGACTCGTCGGCGAACACAGAGGGTTCTTGATCACAAAGGGCAGCGGATGCCGCGCCAGAATCTTCTCCGCCTCCAATCGGTTGGACGCCACGCAGGCTTCCGGGAAGGCAATGTGGCGCTCCGCGCAAAGTTTCCGGGCGAAGTCGCGCTCGCGTTCCAACCGCATCGCCTCGCCGGTCGGGCAGAAAATCCCCGCGCCCGATTCCAGCAATTCCTCCGCCCACGGTTGCAGCGCCCAGTCAATGGATTGCGGTATCACCACCTCGACGCCCAAATCCTTCAGAAGCGGAACGGGGCTGGGAAACGCCTCCGGCAGGAAGACCGGCCCGGCCAGCGTCGGCGGGAAATGGCCGTAATTGCGCGTCAGATAAGTCCCCACGCCCGCCCCGGCGTCCGCCAGCGCGCAGCACATGCTCTGCGCGAACGAACCGACTCCCAGGACCATGAAGGAGGGACGGCGCAACGGCTGGATGATCCGGGCGCTCATCGCGCGCCCCCTGGAGCCGGGTCCGTCTTGTCGCGGCGTGCGGCCGCCCCGCCGCCCTTGATGTTCACCCGGAACTCGCTCGTTTCCGCGATCTTATTGAGGTCGCCGCCATAGAACTCGTCACGGAACTCGGCGCTCTCCAGCAGGTGTTGATCCAGCCTGCCCTGATCGCGCTGGATGATGAATTTCAGTTCCTTCATGTCGCCTGACCAGCGGAAACCGTTGAAAAACTCGGCGCCGGCAAACTGCGTCTTGTAAAGCGCGTTGACGGAATAACAGGTGCCCAGGTAAAGCCGCTTGAAACCGGTCCCGGCAAAAAGCGCGACCGCCGAGGTCATCATGAACATGCCCAGATTGCGCGCGTAATAATTGAGGTCGTAAAAAGCGTAGTAATAATAGGCGAGCTCCGTGCCTTCAAGGTAAAGGATGCTCGCCCCGACTTCCGCCCCCCGCTCCCGGTCGGTGAACAGGAGCAGATGCGAGGTCACAGGCGCGGCGAACAGTGCGTCCAGCCGCTCGAAGGTCATCACGTCCTTGCCGAACTTGATGTCCGCGTAGGTCTTGTAAAAAGCCCGGCGCTCCGCTGTAAAGTCGAATTGCCCCCGCGGCACCAGCTTCACCTCCAGGCCCGCCCCTTTGCGCAGAATGCGGCGGTTTTCCGACGACGGCTTGAATTTCGCCAGGTTCACCCGCGTCTGCCGGCACAGGTAGAAGCGGTCCAGGTTGCGCGAGGAGGGCAGGAAGCCGGCGTTGAAAATGTCCGACGGCCTCTCGCCCGCCTCGCGCAACGCCCAAACCGAGTACGGAAACTGGTAGTGGGCGTAGTCGGACTTCTGCTCGGAGAAAAGGAGCTTCATTTCGCCTCCGCGGCCTTCGCGCCGGACGGCCCCGGAGCGGGCGGGCCGTTGACGGGTTTGCGGCGCAGGCGCAGGCGCCAACTGGTCAGCACGTCGTAACTCACCGAATTCTTCAGCCGGGCCAGTTCGTGAACAGTGATCTCCTCCGCCCCCTGCCGGCCCATCAACACCGCTTCATCCCACATCCCGGCGTCGGGAATGTCCGTAATATCCACCATCAGCGCGTCCATCGCGATGCCCCCGACGATCGGCGCCCGCCGCCCCCGCAGCAAGGCGCAGCCCTGGTTGCGCACGCGGGGAAAACCGTCGCCATAACCAATGGGCAGCACCGCTATCCGCCGCCGCGATGGCGCGGTGTAGCGCATGCCGTAACCGACCACCTCCCCGGCCTTCAATTCCTGGATGCCCGCAATGCGCGCCTTGACAGACATCACCGGCTCAATGCCCGCAAGACGGCGGCAGACCGACGACGGGAAAATGCCGTAGAGGAGAATACCGACGCGCACCATGTCGAAATGCGCCTGCGGCAGGTCCAAGAAGCCTCCGCTGTTGCAGACGTGCTTGAAGCGGACAGTCAGGCCGCGCTTGGCCATCCCCTCGACAACTTCGTTGAACCGGGAGATTTGGAGGTTGGCGAAGGACTTGTCCAACTCGTCCGATTGCGCCAAGTGGGTCATCAATCCGTCGAGCCGGAGCGATTTTTCGGAGCAAACCCGCTCCACCAGCGGCAGGGTCTCGTCCCATCGCGCCCCATAGCGGCTCATTCCGGTGTGAACCTTGACATGGACCGGGACGCACCTGTTGAATTTCGCCGCCAGTTTCACCAGGTGAGGGATGGTGCGGGCGTCGTTGAGGCAAACGGTCAGATCATTTCGGACGCACCACGGCAACTCAGCCTCCTGCCGTTCCCCCAGCAGCAGCAAGGGCGCCCTGACGCCGCCGTCGCGCAACGCCATCGCCTCCTCCAAGGTGCTCAGACCGTAACCCCACGCGCCTTGGGCCGCCGCCAGGCGGGCCACATCCAGCGCGCCGTGGCCGTAGGCGTCGTCCTTCACCACGGCGAGAAGCTCCACGCTCCGTGGAAGGTCGGCGCGGATGATTTCCAAGTTGCGGCGCAGCCGCCCGAGATCAATCTCGATCCAGGCCGGGCGCAACGGAAAAGTTGTTGAATCAAACTCCATTAGATCAGTGGGTGGTGTTTAACCGTGAACGCCGTGAATCGACAGCGCAAATCCAAAATTCCAACGCTCTATCCGGCTTTCAATCCATTGCGGACCGTCTCGACCAGCGCTTGGGGCGGATAGGGCTTTTGGAGAAAGTTGATGCCTTCCTGAACGACAAAATCTTGGCCCATCAAGTCGGGACTGTAGCCGCTGGTATAAATGACCTTGAGGTTGGGGTTCTCCGCCTTGAGTTTCTCGGCCAATTGCTTGCCCGAAATGCCGTCGGGCATGACCATGTCGGTCAGGAGCAGATCGACGTGCGGCTTTGTGCTGGTCCACAGTTCCAGAGCCGCCAGGCCGCTGGAAGCCTCTATGACTTGGAAGCCGCCCCGTTCGAGGACCTTGCGGACAAGGGCGCGCAAGGTCGGCTCGTCTTCGACCACAAATATGATCTTCCTGCCTGGCCCGGTTGAATTCACGCTGCATGGTTTTTCCTTTCCATGCCCAAAAGCAAGCGAAATATGTTTGGCCTGGCCGTTATCCCGCCAGAAAGGGTAACAATTCTCCTTTGCCGGTGTCTTTCGGGTGTATGATGCAAACCGACATGACCGGCATTGAGAGCCAAAGCGCGCGGCAGGATGAAGCCGCCGTGGCCGCCGTCCGCTGCGGCGACGCGGAACGTTACCGCGAACTGGTCGAGCGCCATGAACGCCATGTCTTCGCCGTCGCCTGGAGCCAGCTCGGCGACGCCGCTCTCGCGGAGGAGGTCACGCAGGAGGCTTTCATCCGCGCTTACCGGCGGCTCTGGCTGCTGGGCGATGGGGCGAAATTCGCGGGTTGGGTCAACACCATCGCCCGCCGCGTGGCCATCAATCTCGGCCTGCGGCATCGCCGCGAACTCAACAAGCGCGAGCGCTGGGCGCTGGAGAATCCGGAAGTCTTCACGGCCGAGAATCCCGCCGGGGAAGCCGATCCGCAATACACGCCTGAAACCCTGCGCCAGACGCTGGCGGCCCTGCCCGCCGCGCACCGCGAATGTCTGGTGCTCTTTTATATCGAGGGCAAGAGCGGCGCGGAAGCGGCGGCGGCGCTGGGAATTTCCGAAAGCGCGTTGCGCGTGCGTCTGCACCGCGCCCGCGCCGCGATGCGCGAACGCCTGGAGGAAAAACTGGAAGGTTCGCTGGTCAAATTGGGACCGGCAAAATCATTGGTGCCCGATGTCATGGCCGGCGTGCTGGCCTCATCGTCCGCCAAGGCGGGTGGAACGGTGGCGGCCGGAGCGGGCGCGAAAATCTTGTCGGCGCTGGGCAAAACGTTCTTGTTGTCATGGACGCTGCCGCTCCTTTCGCTGGTCACTATGCTGCCGAGTTTGGGATTCGGGTGGCTTGTCATGCGGAACGACCGGCGCAATTTCCGCGAGACGGATGGCTTCCGCCCGAAACTGCACCGGCAGTCCTCCCTCAGCTTCATGTGGGGTTTCCCGCTGGTGATGGTGGGGATGGCCGCGTTCAGTTTTTACGCTAGCGCTCTTTGGGGAATCAATGGACAGCAAATGGCCCTTGCTGGTTTGGTGTTGGCGCTGACACTGATTTCAGCGCGCTCGCTGACCATTTGCCGCAACCAGTATCAAGTCGGCATGTTTGCCTACTGCGTGATTATCGCGGTGGGTCTTTCCGCGTTGGCGCTGGGTTGGATACCGCAAAGTCTTGTCACCCTGCCTCGGTTGGCGGCCACCGTGCTTTTTTTCCTCATCTTCAAGAAACGCCCGACGCGGATGGATTACAGTTTGTTTTTGCGCGCCGCGCACGGCCTGTTGAATTTTTCTGGTGATGCGGACGAGCCGCCGCCCACGAATTCTTTTGACCGCCGGGATCTGCTGGCCTTTGCGCGCTTTCTCGGTTCGCGCTGGCTTGTCGCCAACTTCCGTTGGGAAACAAGCGGGTTGGCGCTGCGGCTGCCGCCGGTTGGAAGCCGCTTCCTGACCAACATGGCCGCCGTCTTCGCGCCGCCCATCAGCCGGCATTGTTCCCGCCTTTCCCTGGGCTGGGACGGAACGGTCAACGCCCATTGCGGCGAAACGGATTGGCACATCCTGTCCGCGCTGCATACCGCTAGGATGACCGATGTCAAAGAACTGGAAGGCATCGTCGGCGAAACTGTCGCTCAGGCCTGGCGCGAATTTCGCCGGGGAAATGCTGGCGCGGCGGAAGTGGCGCTGGGCCAATCGCCCGAAGCGAGTATCTTCGTCGTGCCGCCGGCCCGCTCCAAGGCGACGCGCTGGTGGCGGTTTTATATCGGCGCATCTGTGGTCTTGATGGTGGCTGCATTGAGTCTGCAATTCTGGCAGCCGCCTTGGATGGCCGGGTTGAAGCCTGTCCGCGCCACGGAAGCGGAAGTGCGCGCGTTTTTGAACGACACCGCGCCGAACCCGAACCCAAAAACATTCAAGTTCAACAGCTCGGGTTTGGCGATCTTCACCTGCATGGTGCTCCCGTCAACAAATTTATATTCGCCGGAAGGCTTGCGCGCGATGCGGGATGAAGTCGCAGAAGGTGGAGGATTTGATTCCTGGAAGGAGAGCATTCGCATAGGCCGCGATGTGCTGCTTTTCAACGCGCCCCTGGCGCGCCGCGCAGTGGTCGATGGCTGGATCAGTTGGAGCGATCTGGGCATCCAGCCGGCGGATGCGGCGGCTTCTCTCCGCGCCGACCAGCTTCAGATGTATCCGCCGGACAAATGGGATCATATTTTGAACCCCAACCAGTCCTGGTCGTGGGTGAAAGAGCAAAAGTTCAATGTGATGCGGATTCAATTGGATGGCGTAACGCAACTTCGGCTTTTGCAGTCCGTCAATTGTCTCGACCTTACGGCCGGCGAGAAGCTCATCCGGCAAATCGCGTCGGTGCAAACCCTCTCCGGCACACCGCCGGGACAGCCGCCGATTCACGATTGGCGCGACGTGCGCGGATTATTTTTCACGCCGGGCCATCCCGCGTTGCAGGACACTTATTACTCGCTCGCCGCCCTGGAAATTCTCGGCGGCTTGGACAGAATCGACCGTGAAGCGTGCATCAAGGGCATTCTGCGCCGGCATCGCGGAAAAGGCTGGTTCACGTCGCCCAATTCCGGCGGAATCAACGAATACCACATTGACGGCAGCGCGCGTGACACCATCGCCGCATACGAATCGCTGCGCATTCTCGGCGCGCTGGATCGGGTGAAGGATTTGGCGCAATGGCAGTTTCGCCCCCAGCGCGCCGGCGTCGCCAAAGGCCAGTTGACCTGTCAGGACGTCGAGGCCTGGGTTTGCCAGCGGCGTTTGGAAAGAATCGTCCGCCAGAGACAAGAGAATCCTCAAACACCCCCCGCCTCTCTTTTGGCCGGGACAAGTGAATATTGATGACGGAAGTCAAACAGCCATGCTGAGGAGGAACTCGATGTTGCTGCGGGTCTTTTTGAGTTTGCCCAGCAGCAGTTCCATCGCTTCCACGGGCGGCACGCCGGTGAGGGCGCGACGCAGGATGACAACTTTGTTGTATTCGTCAGGATGATAGAGCAGCTCTTCTTTGCGCGTGCCGGAGAGTTCGACGTTGATCGAGGGGAAGATGCGGCGGTCCACCAGGTGGCGGTCCAGATGGACTTCCATGTTCCCGGTGCCTTTGAACTCCTCGAAAATGACTTCGTCCATGCGGGAGCCGGTGTCAACGAGCGCGGTGGCGATGATGGTCAGGGAACCGCCTTCCTCGACGTTGCGGGCGGCGCCAAAGAAGCGCTTGGGCTTGTGCAGGGCGTTGGCATCGACGCCGCCGGAAAGGATTTTGCCCGAATGCGGCTGGATGGTGTTGTAGGCGCGGGCCAGGCGGGTGATGGAGTCAAGGAGAATGACAGCGTCCCGCTTGTGCTCGATCATGCGCTTGGCCTTTTCGATGACCATTTCGGCCACTTGCACATGCCGCTCGGGCGGTTCGTCAAAGGTGGAACTGATGACTTCGGCGCCGCGGCAGGAGCGCTCCATGTCGGTGACTTCCTCAGGGCGCTCGTCGATGAGCAGGATGAAGAGATAGGCTTCGGGATTGTTTTTGAGGATGGCGTTGGCCAGCTTCTGCATCAGGACGGTCTTGCCGGTGCGGGGCGGGGCGACAATGAGTCCGCGGGTGCCTTTACCGATGGGACAGACCAGGTCCAGGACGCGAGTGGAGAGTTCATCCGGGACGGTTTCCAGCAGATAGCGCTTGTTGGGAAAGAGCGGGGTGAGGTTGTCGAAATGCGTTTTGTCCTTGGCCTTGTCCGGTTCCTCGGTATCAACGGCCTCGACTTTGAGGAGGGCGAAAAAACGCTCCTTGTCTTTGGGGGGACGAATCTGGCCGGCGATGAGGTTGCCGGTTTGGAGGTCAAAGCGGCGGATTTGGGAAGGGGAAACGTAGATGTCTTCCGGGCAGGGCAAATAGTTGAAACTGCGGGAGCGGAGGAACCCGAAGCCCTCGGGCAGGATTTCCAGGACGCCTTCGGAAAAGAGGACGCCGGCGCGTTGGGCGTTCTTCTGGAGAATCTGGAAGATCAGCTCGTGCTTGCGCATCGTGCCGAAGTTTTCGATGCCCATTTCGCGCGCGCGATGGTTCAACTCCGGCATCGCCATCGCCTGAAGGGCGGCGATGTTGACGGTGGCGCCGCCGGGAACGGCGGCCTGGCGCCCCGGCTCGACTTCCTCGCGGGTTTCGACCGCCTGCGTGGGCGGTTCCAATTTCATTTCGCCCGGCGCGGAAGGGGTCTGGGGCGGCGGCTCGGGGGCAGGGGGGGGGTCCAGCGCTTCAGGGGGCGGCGCATGGGACTTGGGCGCCGCCGTTTGGCGGGCGCTCTTGCGGGCTGCTTTCTTGGGGGCGGCTTTGGGCATAGGCAAAATGTAATGTCAAATTCGAGGATTGGGCAGAACCCATTAGCTGACCAATTGGAGGCGGGAGACTTGAACCCGGTCAAATCGGCGGCCAATTGGGGGAATACCCAAAATCGTTGTTAATATGGCAAGGGGTACCTTGCCGTCAGTTCGCGGACACGTTGTCTTACTTGCCGGGCGGTGTCAAGGTTCTTAATATCGAGCAAAACCTCGCTGATCATGTCCGCCACCGCGGCCATCTCCGCCTCCTTCATCCCTCGCGTGGTGACCGCCGGTGTGCCCAGGCGGATGCCGCTGGCCAGGAAGGGAGAGCGGGTTTCAAAGGGGATCGTGTTCTTATTGACTGTAATCCCCGCCTCATCGAGGGCCGCCTGGCACTCCTTGCCGGTCAACCCGCGCCCGCCGACATCGACCAGCATGAGATGATTATCCGTGCCGCCGCTGACCAGACGGAAGCGGTTGCGGAGCATGCCGCCGGCCAGGGCGCTGGCGTTGAGGAGGATTTGCTGCTGGTAGGCCTTGAACTCCGGTTGGAGGGCCTCCTGGAAACAAACCGCTTTCGCGGCGATGACATGCATGAGCGGCCCGCCCTGGATGCCGGGGAAGGTCTGCGAATCAATCTCCTTGGCATGGGTCTCCTTGCACAGAATCAACCCGCCCCGCGGACCGCGCAGCGTCTTGTGGGTGGTGGTCGTCACGAAATCGGCGTGTTCCATGGGGCTGGGGTGCAGGCCGACGGCGACCAGGCCGGCAATGTGCGCGATGTCAGCCAGCAAATAAGCGCCGACCGAACGGGCGATTTCACCCATGCGCTGAAAGTTGATGATGCGCGGATAGGCGCTGGCGCCGACGGTGATCATGCGAGGGCGGTTTTCCTCGGCCATTTTCTGCAATTGATCGTAATCGATGGTTTCGTCCTCGCGCCGGACACCGTAATGGATGATCTCAAAGAAACGGCCGGAGAAGTTGGCCTTGTTGCCGTGGGTAAGGTGGCCGCCGTGCGAGAGGTCCATGGTCAGCATCTTGTCGCCGGGCTTGAGAACGGCGAAATAGACGGCCATGTTGGCCTGGCTGCCGGAGTGGGGCTGGACATTGGCGTGCTGGGCGCCGAAGATGCGCTTGGCGCGTTCAATGGCCAGCCGCTCCACGATGTCCATGTTTTCGCAGCCGCCGTACCAGCGTTTGCCGGGGTAGCCCTCGGCGTATTTATTGGTCAGGACCGAGCCTTGGGCTTCCAGGATGGCGGGGCTGACAAAGTTTTCGCTGGCAATCAACTCGATGTTTTCCTGCTGGCGCTGGCGTTCGAGGAAAACGGCGTTGGCGATTTCGGGGTCCACGGCCTTGAGTTTGAGAGACGGGGGAGTATGGGTGGGTTCCATTTTGGTAATGCGTTGTTCGTGGCGGCCCCGCTCAAATTGAGCGGCCAGAAAGGCCTCGACTATTTTTATCGCGTGTTCCGGCGTGACTAGGCTGGCGCCCAGGCAAAGGACATTGGCGTCGTTGTGCTGGCGGGCCAGCTTGGCCATCTGCTCATCCAACGCCAGCGCGGCGCGCACGCCGGGGATTTTATTGGCGGCCATGCTCATCCCGATGCCCGTCGAACAGATCAAAATCCCCAGTTGACTCCGCCCGGCCGCAACGGCTTCGGCCACCGCCTGCGCGTAATCAGGGTAATCGCTCGGTTCGGACGAACTGGCGCCCAGGTCGGCCAGAGGGGTCTCGGTGGATTGCAAGTAGGACTTGAGCACTTCCTTGAGTTGGAACCCGGCGTGGTCGCACCCCAAGGCGACGCGGCTTGTGGCAGTGGAAGCTGGAGCGCCCTGCCCGGCTGAGGTTTGCTCGATGAAACTGAGCATGGAGAAAATCCCCTGCTCTATCTGGTCGCGGCAATAGGCATAAGTCTCGTAGGAACCGCCGATGGGATCGCTGATGTCCTTCTCGAATTCATCCAGCGTCTCGTCAAATTCCCGCAGCAGAAACGTCTTCTCCGCCGCCTGGGGAAAGAGGAGGTTGACGGAATCGACATGGCTGTGGGTCATCCCGAAAATATAGTCGGCCTGCTCGACCAGGTCGGGCGTGAGCATCCGGCTGCGTTGCTCGGAAATGTCGATCCCCAATTCCTTCAGCGCGCGCACCGCGTGCGGGCTGGGCGTCTGCCCTTCCAGCGCGCCGACGCCCGCCGACAGCACGCGACAATCCGTCCGCCCCTTGGTGGCGTGGCGGAAAAGGCCCTCGGCCATTGGACTGCGGCAGATATTGCCCGTGCAAACAAATAAGACGGTCTTCATTCCTGCGACAAAGTGGTTAAATTTGCCGTCGCCATTGAAGATCGTCAACCGCGAAAACGCGCGTCTTTTCCGCCAGCGCACTCACTGCAATTTGAAAGGCAACTGGGAGACGACCGCGTAGAGTGTTGATAGGGTCTGGGCGGTGGGCTGATTGTGTCCGCCCGGTCCGAAGCGCAGCGCGACACCGGGATCGAAGGCGCGAATGACGAGGCAATAGTTGTTGTTGGCCATCACTCCCAGCAACTCGCCCGTGCGGCTCAAGACCAGATCGCCGCTGGAGGGGTTGAATTTTCCGAAAAGTCCGCGGAGCGAACTGCGGTCCATCTTCACGTATTGCGGGGTGTCCACGTCGATCTCGAATCGGCACTCGCCGTAGTAACTATCCTGCGTGCCGGCCACGACCGCGTCCTGAAACTTGAACGGCTCCTGGGAGAAGCGGTAGATCGCGCATCCCAGCGCGCGCGCTTCGGCCGCCGGGATCGGAATCAAGAGCACGCGCGGGTCCGCCGAGGAAAATGAAACGGAGTCAATCGGGAAAACGGCGTTGCCGCGGGCCAGGGTGCCGCTCAACTCCTCCCATTGGGTGCCGGGACTCCACAGCGTCAGCGGGGTGTCCTGCACATGGCAGAGGGCGAAGGTGTTGGTGCCATCGGTCGCCACGATGATGCGGGTCTGCTTGAATTTGGAAGCGTCGATCCCGAAAACGCCCGGCTTCAAACCATAGAAGCTGGCCAGCAAGCGATTGGTGGTCAGTTGCTCATAAATCTCGTTGGGCGCCAGCGGGCGGTTGGCGCGGATTTCCTGAGCCAGCTCGGACGATCGGGTGGCCAGGGTCTTGACGCCATCGGCCAGTTTGGCGTTGATCTGGCGCTGAACCTCGACTTCGCCCTGGAGCTGGGACATTTGGGCCAGGGCGGTGCGGTGGGCGGCTTCACTATTTTGCAATTGATTGGCCAGGTTGGCGCGCTCGGATTGCATGACTTGGTTGCTTTGCTGCAACTCGGCCAACTGGCGTTCCAGGGCGGAGGCTTTCTCCGCCTGTTTGCGGGCTTGGGCCTCCATCGCCGCGCGCTGTTCCTTGGAGATGACCGATTCCTCCTTGGTGTCCCGCAGTTGCTGGCTCAGGGCGGCGACGTTGCTTTGCGCGCTGGCGACCTCGCGGACCAAATTGGTTTCCTGCTCCTGCAAACGCGCTTCCTGCTCCTCCTTGGATTTCAATTGGGCCTGGAAATTCTGGAGTTGCTGGTCCCGCTGGTTGACGGACAGCCGTGTTTTGGCCAGTTCGCCCACGAGCGCCTCGCGGTTCTTCCGCTCCTCATCCAGCGCCAGACGCATGACGTCGCCCAAGTCCTGCCGTCCGCTGACCTGGTTGGTCGCCTTTTCCGTGTTGAGCGCGCGCGGGACGCCGCTCAGAGACACCTTGCTGATGTCCGGCGTGGAGAAAACCAGGAGGCTGACCAGCAGGAAATCGCAAATGACGATGAGAATGCTTCGGTTCATGCGGTCGGGGCGTAGCGAGCCGGAGCGGGCGCGGCGGGGGCAACAGCGCTGGAATCCGCCTCAGCCAGGAGGAGTAATTGGCGGCGGACGGGGCGCAGATTGAAGATTTTGAAAATGGATACGAAAATAATTCCGAAGGAGGTCGAGGAATAGGCCGCCATGAGGCTGAACGGGTAGCCCTTGTCCAGCGAATTGAGGATCAGCGCGACGATGGTGCCGCAGAAACCCAGGTAAAGGCCGGCGTCGAACAGATGCTCTTCATTCTCCAGAAGCTTGAGTTGGACGCGCGGCACGACTTTCTGGCGGCGGATTTCCACCAGCTTCACCCTGCAAGTGATGTAAATGAGCGCCTGCAACACAAAGAACAGAAGCAGTGTCAACAGAGTTGAATTCATAAGTTTCGGTTTGGCGCCGGACGTTGCCACCGCGGCCACGCTGCCCACCCCGGGCAAGCGCAGCCTAAGGGGATAGACTCCCCTCTGGCTGTCCTGGGCGAGAAACGGCTCGCTCAGAAGCAGGACCACGAGCAAAAAGCCCAACGCAAATAACATCTCGCGGATCACATGAAATCCGCGCACCCGCAACGGCTCCTCAATCACAGGCACCGCCCGCCAAACGCGCAGACCCGCCGCAATCAGGAACCCGCCTGACAGGTAAAAGAACCACTTAACTGTCAACGCAACCCACGGTTCGCGCAAGGCACAATCGGTCGCGCCCCGGAAGAAAATCCCAGCCGGTCCGAACCCCAGCGCCCGCGCCCGAAGCGCCGAGTCGTAAATCCGCTGGTTCCTCCTAAGCAATTCCTCCAGCGAGCCGCTGCCCCAGCGCAGGCTGGTTCCCAAATCCGACAGCCCGGTCTGGCTGAACTTGCCCAGATAGGCGGCCACACCTCCCGGTTTCCGCGACAATACCACCGCGGCAAAAAGCACAGGCGCCTGCTCTCCCGCGTTGCGCGCCTGGTCGGCCAGGAAGCTCAACGTCCGGGGGTCCTCCACGTCCTGCGCAAACGCCGCCAACTCCCCCCAACTCAGCCGTTGTCCCAGCGACATCATGTCCATGAGCAGACCTTCCAGCGGCTCGGAATTGCCGCCCCGGATGGCGGCGGCGGCCCGGTCCAGAAGCGCTTCGCGCAAGCCGGTCGCCACGCAGTTCTCCTCCACCAACAGCCCGCAAACCGACAGCGCCGCGTCGAAGGCCTGGCCGGAAGAAGACGACGAGGGCGGAAACAGCACCGTGTTCGTCAGGTCGCGGCAACGCATCAGTTCCCGCACGGCGGGAGTGGCGCTGGCCGCCAGCAACTCCAGCGCCCGATCCCGATTTTCCAGCCGGATGAGCGCCTCCGTCAAGGGAAGAGCGCTTTCGCGCCCTCGCGCGTCGCCCTGATCGAGAAGCTTCTCAACCCGGTTCGCGCCCGGACCTTGCGCGGACAGGCGGCTGACGGCGTTTGAAAGTTTCTCAACACCAATAAGTCTTTGCCTCTGAGCCGCTTGCAACAGCAATTCAGCGGGGCCTGACTGTCCGGCTCCGGCCAAGGCCATGCCCCGGTCAATCAACGAAGGCGACCCAGATCCGGCCCGTTGGATGACAGCCAGATCGACGGCCCGCAAATGTACAGGGACCAGCCACCCGCACAGCAGCAGCAACGCCGCTCCTGCCATGCAGACTGCAAACCACAACCTCCTGCTCCGTATCGTGTTCATTCAGAATTGTTCGCTCCCAGCCAACGAGCCTGCGCGGGTATTGGACGCATCGGCCCCTTGGATTGTTCACGCCGGTTTCAGTTGATTCCCCGCCTGCCGCCTGCTATATACACCGGCGCATGAAGCGCGCCAGATTGATTCTCATCGGATGTATTTTGACGGCCGCCGCTGTCATCCTCCTGGTGCCGCCCGCCAAGGACGAACTGGCCTGGCGTTGGGCGCAATTCCAAGACATCGCACCAGGGTACCAGGCCTACCTTGCCGATTGGCCCAACGGCCGCCACATCATCGAAGCCAGATCGTCCCTGGCGCAACGCCGGTGGGCCGCCACCAAGCGCTCTCTCATCGCCCAAGCCTATCAGCAGGCCGCCCGTGCCGACGCCGCTCCCGGCGCTGACGCCGCCTACCGCCGGGAAAAGCGCTTGCGCCGCGAGGCCTTCTTCTGGAAGCAGGCGACCAACGTCAATACCATTGACGCCTACAGGGATTACCTCCACGAGTATCCCCTCGGCCAGTTCACGGCCCAAGCCCTCTCCCAAATCAAAAAAATCAACCCCGCCGCCCCCGAACTCACGCCCCCGCGCTGACCTTCTCTTATTTCTTGTCGTCGGGCGCCTTCGCGCCGCCGTCGTCCGCATATTTGACATCCGCGTCAGCCTTGAGCTTGGCCAGGTAGGCGGGAACTTGTTTCTTGACTTGCACGCTGGTCAGGTATTCGCGAATGCGCGGAGCGGTTTCATCGAGAGTTTTCTTGGAGGCGGGCATTTTCTCCAGCAATTTTATGATGTGGTAGCCATACTGGGTTTCAACCAGCGCGCTGATCTGATTGGTCTGGAGAGAGAACGCGGCGGCCTCGAATTCCGGCACCATCCTGCCTCGCGGAAATGTGTATTCGCCGCCTTTGTCCTTTGAGCCGGGGTCGTCCGAATACTGTTTGGCCAGGGCGCCGAAGTCCTCCCCTTTCATCGCCCGCGCCCGCAAGTCATTGGCCAGCTTCTCTTTCTCTTTTTTCAGGTCCGGCGGCAATGGCTGGTGGGTCGCCGGGTCCTGGGTGGATATCAGGATGTGGGCGGCGCGCACCTGTTCGGGCATTTCAAACTTCGACGGGTTGTCGTCATAAAACTTCTTGATGTCCGCGTCTTCAATCTTGATCGAGTTGGTGTTCTCGCGCACCACCACATGCTGGCAGGTCTGCTCGTCCACCGCCTGCGTTCGCAACTGGTCCAGCGTCATCCCGGTCGCCTTGATCTGGGCGTCAAACGCCTGCTGGCTCGGCGCGTTGGAGCGGGCGCCGGCAAATTCCTTGTCCACAAGGGTCTGCGCCTCGGTCCGGTCATCGGCGTTGGCCCTTTGCAGGAGGAGTTTGTTGATGACCAGATGCTCCAGCAGATTCGAGCGGATGTCCGCCCGATCCGCCTCCCGCACCGCGCCGCCGCGGGCCGCGATGCTGGCGCTGTAATTCAAATAGGCATCGTCCACCTGGCTGCGTTTGATTTCAAACCCCTTGCCGCTGGCCACAGTCGGGTCGGGAAAAGTCACGTTCGTGCCGTCGCCCGGGGCGGCCTGGGCGTGGAATGCAACTGCCGCCAGGCCCAAGGCCAGGATCGCTGGAAACGCCAGCCGTTTTGGAAAGAAGATCATGTTGTTTTGCTTTCTTTTAATTTACAAGCTCACTACGCGCACATTGCTGATATCGGGGTCTTTCCCGATCTCTTCCAGCAGTTCCCGCGGCGGCACGCTGTCCAGATTTAACACGCTCAACGCGCGCCCCCCGGCCTTGTCCCGGCCCAGGCTCATGCTGGCTATGTTCACGTTATGCCTGCCCATCAACGTCCCGATGTAACCCACTATCCCCGGCCGGTCCTTGTTGTTCATCAGGAACAAAACCCCTTCCGGCACGATTTCCACCGGCTGCCCGTTGAGCCGCACGATCCGCGGCAGGCTCCGCGCCCCGAAAACGCTGCCGCCCACCGAGAATCTTTGATCGCCGGAGAATACCGCCACGTGCAGCCATTCGTTGAAATCGGTTTCTTCGCTCGATTTAATCTCCTGCACTTGCAGCCCCAGCGACGCCGCCAGCGCCCGCACATTGACCTGGTTGACCTCCTTGCCCCCCGCCATTTCCAGAAATCCTTTCAGCACCGCGCGCGTGATCGGGTCGGTCGGCCACTGCTGGGCTTTGCCGCCGTAGGTGATGTCGATCCGGTCGTTGCGTTTGGGCGCCAGTTGCGCCAGCAACCGGCCCAGTTTCTCACCCAACGTCAGGAATGGCTTCACCGCCGCGAACGTCTGCGCGTCCAGGCTCGGCAGGTTCACCGCGTTGCGCACCGCCCCGGTCAACAGGTAGTCGGTGATCGCTTCGGCCACTTCGATCCCCACGTTCTCCTGCGCCTCTTCGGTGCTCGCCCCCAAGTGCGGCGTCATCACCACCTGCGGCAGCGACCTCAACGGAAAGACCGCCGGTGGCGGTTCCGTCTCGTAAACGTCCAGCCCCGCCCCGCCCACCGCGCCACTGACCAGGGCCGCGTAAAGGTCCGCTTCATTGATGATGCCGCCCCGCGCGCAATTGAGCACCCGCACCCCCTTCTTCATCCTGGCAAACGCCGCCGCGTTGACCATCCCCTTGGTTTCCTCCGTCATCGGCATGTGAACGGTGATGAAATCCGCCTCATGGTAAACGTCCTCGACGCGCTCCTTCAAATCCACCTGAAGCGCCTTGGCCCGGGCCAGTGAGAGGTAAGGATCGTAGGCCACCACCTTCATTCCGAATGCCAGCGCGCGTTTGGCCACTTCGCTCCCGATCCGGCCCATGCCCAGAATGCCCAGCGTCTTGTTGTAAAGCTCCGTCCCCTGAAATTCTTTCCGGTTCCATTTCCCTTCCTTCATCGAAAGATGCGCCTGCGGAATCTTCCGCGCCAGCGCCATCAGCATCGAAAAAGTCAACTCCGCCGTCGATATCGTGTTCCCGCCCGGCGTGTTCATCACCACGATCCCGCGCTGCGTCGCCGCCTCCACATCCACGTTGTCCACCCCCACGCCGGCCCGGCCCACCACGCGCAGGGCGGGCGCGGCGTCGATGACCTTCCTGGTAATCTTCGTCTCGGACCGCACCACGATGGCCTGGGCATCTTTGACCAGCGGCAGCAGGTCCGCTTCCGGCATCTTCTGCTTCAGGACGGTCACTGTGAATTCCGGCCGCTTTTGCAGCAGCGCGATGCCTTTGGGCGAAATAGGGTCACAAACCAATACATTCATAAAATAGTCGCGCAGTGTAGGCAAACCCTCCGGGAAGGTCAACAGATTCCCCACGACTCTAAAATCCCGCGCGGCCTGTAATCCCCGCGCCAAAGCCTTCCCCCTGATCCTCGCTTAACGACCGCAAACCGGAAAGAGGACCGCGCAAGACAAGTACCTTCAATATC
>PLGF01000039.1 GCA_003138485.1 Verrucomicrobiales bacterium
TCCGGCGACTTGTTAGGCCACAACATCGTCATAATCTCACTTCTTGTCTGAACCTTGCGGCTTCTTTGTGAAAAACAAAAAAATGCCGCACGCAAACATGCCCGCCATCAAGACATAATCAATGACGCGATTCTGTGCGGCAGGATGACTCACCAAGCGAATCATGGCGAACAAACAAATCATAACTCCGAAAATCTTGTGCATGGCTGGTTTCATAAATTTATGCGCGTCTTGTGGCGTAACCATTAATATACAACAGGTTGTTCGTAATTGTAGTGTTTAAATGTCTGCCGAATACGCACAGCGCCGATTTACGAAAGTTGTTCGACACAAACATCTTGCACTCGCCACAAAGGACGCCTGTTTCGCCTGATTGAGGCGATATTGCGACTTCCTTAAAGGCGTTCGCGCGCATTTGCCGAACGAACATAAATTTGAGCGCTTTCTGGTCTCTCTCTGGCCTAAAAGAATGGCCCCGTCGCCGGCCAAAATCAAACATTTGTGATTCCGCCTGACCGGAGAGAGCGTCAACCGTCAGGGCTGGCGCAGAGATGGGTTCCGGTCGCGGTTGCTTCGGCGCTTGAGAGCGCCTTTTCTTTGCGGAGCTTGAGATAATATCGGGCATTTGCCTCGTCGATTCGCCTTTCCATGTTCTCGTGATAGTACATGGGTGTGCCGTCTAAACGCACTGCTTCGACGCCGTCCACGATGACGCGTTCTTGTTTTGGTTTGTCCGGCGTTTCTGGTTTTTCACCTTCGGTTTGCGGGGCGGGATTTCCGGCTTCGGTTTTCGGGTTGGGCTTCCGGCTTTTTTTGGGTTCCTTTTTTTTGCTTTCGGCGCGTCGTTTTGGTTTGGCCTCCGGCTGTTGGCTTTGGTTTTGGGCGTCGCCGTCTTCTTCTTCTTCGGCTTTCCGGCGGGCGTTTTTGTTCAGGCTGACGATGTATTCGTATTTCTGCTGCTCCGCGTTCAGTTTCTCAAGTTCCAGGATTTTCCCGAATTCCTCCGGGCTGAGGTGCTGGTTGGGGTGGTTTTCGTTCCATGATTTCCACCTCTGATACATGTTATCCGCTTCCGCTTTTTCGGCTGCCCGCTCCGCTTCCATGCGTTCGGCTTTGACGGCAATGCGGCGTGCCTTTGCGCTATAGACTTCCGCTTTGGCGATGGCGGCGTGCGCCAGTACCAACTGCGGCCAGAGCCGGCGTTTTTCGCAGGACTCCGGCATTTCCGCGAAACGCCGCAATTCAATGGCCATTCTCGACAGCATGAGGGCTTGCAGGGTTGATTTCATCCGCAAAAGCTCTTCGAGGGTCGCCGGCTGCTCTCCTCCAAACGTTTCGAGAAGGATTTGGGCGTCCTCCTGCTCGGATTCCCATCCCGCGTATCCTCCTGCTTTCCAACGGGACACGTTGTTTTCCGTGATGGGGTCTCCGTCGAAATACCGATCCAGGATTTGCCTGGCCTGGACGTTGCCGTTGGCCCAGTCGGCGATTTCCCGCGGAGGTTTGCCGTTGCGTATCATGGTGTTGATCGTCTCCCGAATCTTGGCGGGGAGGCGTCCGATCTTGCCCGTTCGTGTTCTTCCGGTGGGTCCCAGGGTGTCCCCGCCGGTCTGAACCAGGGCGGCGTCTGCGGCCGGTTTTTCGCCCGGCTGGCTAGGGTTCGTTGCCATTGTTAAGTTTTACAACATATTTGAAGCTATTGCAACTATTTTCCTGCATTATTTTCAAAAAAGATTGTTGCATGTTTCAATGTATGTTGTATGCTTGGGCCGCGGGTTGGGTTGGGTTTTGCTCTTTGACATAGGCCGGTTCGGGGTGAATCCGGGCGGCGCTCCCGTCCGGTTCAACCCGCCCCCCGAAAACGGCCGTTTATGCGGGCTTGTGCGCCCTTGTGAAGGATAAAAGGGGCGGGTCCGCGCCGGGTCAGGGGCCCGATCAAGCTGGCGGCTGCGGCTCTTGCGCCCCGCGGTGCGGAAATCCCGGCGGATCCGCAGGGCCTTATGCAGGCTTATGCACCCTTGTGCAGGATAAAAAGCGGAAACAAACGGCAAGCGTTGAACATCATCAACTCGCCGCGCCCGCCGCCGGCTTGACCGCCCCCGGCTTGGCGGGCAGCGGAATGACCTGCGATTCCATCCCCAGCTTGGCGCAGACGAAATAAACAACGGCGCCGACGATGAAGGCGGCCACGGGCGCCGCGGGAACCTGATAAATGTTCAGGATGGGCAGGATGCCCACCACGAAGCCCGCCAGCCACGCCACCCAGCCGGCCGGATTGAAGCCCGCCCGCGGACCGGGCCAGACGCGGCCAGCCAGCAGATAGTCCACCATCATCGCGCCGCAGATGGGACCGAAGGACGCGCCGATGATCTGGAAGACGATGATGGCTTTGCCAGCCAGGCCGGTAATCGCCAGCACAATGCTCACCACCGTGCCGATTCCAACGGAAATGAACGGATTGACGTTGGGCAAAGTGGTTTTGAAGCTGTTGGCGGCAATAAACGCCGAGAAGCAGGCCGGCGGAAACGCCGCCACCGCCAGCAGGAACAGAACCAGGCCGGCGCCCTGTCCCATAAGGATGTTGGGAATCAAATTGGGCGTCTGGAGAATCAGGCCCGGCGGATTGGTCTTGGCCGCCGCCGCCGCCGCG
This sequence comes from Verrucomicrobiales bacterium, assembly GCA_003138485.1. Classification (GTDB taxonomy): domain Bacteria; phylum Verrucomicrobiota; class Verrucomicrobiia; order Limisphaerales; family Palsa-1400; genus PLGF01. Next base: position 2,651 of record PLGF01000039.1, read on the forward strand.
AGCTTGCTGAATTCGGGCGAACCGTAAGTGCCGGCAACGATCAGCAGCGAAATACCCGCCGTCAAAATAATGGCCAGGGCGATGCCTATCAGGCCGCCCATCTGCACGTCATTCTTGTCCCGGCTATTCGTGCCAAAATCCACTCCGGCGGCCCCCGCGGTCGCAAAGAACCCGACCACGAAGGTCATCATCATCGCCAGCACGCCGAAGGTGCTCAACGCCTCCGGGGCGTGCGGCGAAATACTCTTGTGCAGATCAATAAACTTCTGCGGGTCGAAACTCCCGATGCCGCCCGCCGTCTTCCCCAGAAGCATCAGCAGGATCACCAAAGGTATCAGCGGCAGGTAAGTGGCCACCTTGGCAACATACTGGATGCCCTTCAAACCGACAAAGCACGCCAGCACACCCCAGGCCGTCATGATGACCGGCATGGGCAGCGGGATGACCAGCGCCAGCGCCTGCGAAGAAAAGAAGATGTTCACGCCCACCCAGCCGAATTGCAGCACGCCCATCAAGAACCCCGGCATGAGAAAACCGCCCTGCGCGCCAAAAGTGGAAGTGCCCACGATGTAAAGCGGCAGCCCGGTTTTCATCCCCAGCAACCCCGGCACCAGATAGAAAAGGAAATGACACACCAACGCCGCCAGCACCAGGCTCAACAGCGCCCAAACCACCCCTTGCGAGAGCATGCCGCCCGCGTTAGGGGCATTGACAGCGTCCTGCCAGAACACAAACCACAGGAAAATGCCCGCGTACGTCGGCGCCGTATTGGCGTACCAAGGCGCGCGCTTTTCAGGCGGATTGGGTGTCGCGCTGGTGATGTAAGAGGGGAGTTGGCCGGCCGGTTGTTTGATTTGATCATTCATAGCTCTGTGATGGGTTCAATCCCGCGGCGCGGAAAATTCGGCGCAAACGACTTCAGTCGCTGTTTTTTCGCATGCCATGCCTCTGAGTCTTACCAGGAATGGAACCGGACACAAGGGATTTTTTTGAGGCTCATTTATCAAGTTTTTGTTGGTAAATCCTTTACAGGCGGCGGGGATTCGGTCATACTCGGCGGCATGGCAGAGGCAGTAGAATTTGCGCATCGCGGCGCCGTGTCCATCACGTCGAACATTCTCAAAGGCGTTCATAAGAAGCTCCCCTTCCTCAAACTCAAGTTTACCGAGCTGGATAACGCCGCCTTCCCCCACCTGCCGGATCAATTGGAATTCCTGGCCGATGTCGTCGAGGACTTTGCCGAAGGCGTCGAGGAGGATTTGCCCTACGCGACAGTCGCGTCGGCGGTCTTCGCGCTCATCTATGCCCAGCGTCAGATCGACACCGTGCCGGATTCCGCCAGCGAATTCGGCCACGCGGAGCTTTCGGCCGTGGTGCGGGCGGTCCTCACGGAGCATGAAAAAGTTCTGCTCGACTACGCCCAGCGCCACAAGATGCCTTGGAACGACATCACCTTTGAACCGTAAGGCGTCTTGAGGAAGTTGTTTCTTTCCTTGTCCGCCGGGCTTATCTATTTACGGGTATGCGAACGGCAATATATCCGGGCAGTTTTGATCCGTTGACCAACGGGCACTTGGACATCATCCAGCGGGCGGCGAAGTTATTTGACCGCGTGATCGTGGCCGTGGCACGAAACGAGAGCAAACACCCGCTCTTCACCCTCCAGCAGCGCCTCAAACTCGTCCAACTCGCCCTGGGCGGCATCCCCAATGTGGAAGCCGACGCCTTCGACGGTTTGCTGGTCGATTATGCCCAGCGCCGTGAGGGCGACGCCATCATTCGCGGTTTGCGGGCGGTGTCCGATTTTGAATTTGAGTTTCAACTCGCCTTGATGAATCGCAAGTTGAACAGCCGCGTGGAAACCATTTTTATGATGCCGCGGGAAACTTATACGTTTCTAAGCTCGCGCCTTGTCAAGGAAGTCGCCTCCCTGGGCGGCGACGTCGATCCCTTCGTTCCGGCCCACGTCAAGTCCGCCCTTCGCCGGAAATTCGGACGGCGCGCCCGCAAGTCCTGACCCCTCCAGCTCACTGGTCTTATGCCTTTGACGTTCAACATCCGCCATCTTGAGGAAAAGGAGGCCCTTCTGCGGGGCGATCTGGCGGTCGCGGACCTGGAATTGGAGGGGTGCGACGAATTGATCCATGCGCGCCAACCGTTGCGCTACGATTTGCGGGCCGAACGGATCGGCCAGGCGATCCTGGTCCAGGGCCGCCTCGAAATGGTCGTGGACTGCGAGTGCGCCCGCTGCCTCAAGCCCTTCCACCACTCCGTTGTTTTGGACCCCTGGACTGCCCATCTCCCCCTGGATGGCCCGGAGGCGGTACCGATAAAAGACGATTTGGCAGACTTGACGCCATTCCTCCGCGAGGATATTCTCCTTGAGTATCCGCAACATCCGTTGTGCGGGACCGATTGCGGCGGACTGCCCAATCGAACGAACGAAAAAAAAGCAACGGGCGCCGGCAGGACGGAAGCTTCGTCAGCCTGGTCCGAATTGAACAAATTAAAATTCTAAATCGCCAATATTATGGGTGTTCCCAAACGAAAGCCTTCCCACAGCCGTCAACGCATGCGCCGCGCCTACAACAGCGTCCTTAAACTGCCCCAACTGAGCATTTGCCCCCAATGCGCCGCCCCCTGCGTCCCACACCGCGTCTGCCCCTCATGCGGTTGTTACAAGGGCCGCCAGGTCATCACCGTGAAGACGGCTGCCTGACCCCATTCCCTTGGAGCGCGGATCGCCTTTGTCTTCCGCGCTCTTTGCTTTATGCGCATTGCGGTGGATGTGATGGGCGGTGATCACGGGCCGGAGACCATTATTGATGGCGCCCGGCTCGCGCTGCAATCGCACCCCTCCATTTCACAACTCATCTTCGTCGGACGCGAGTCGGAAATCCGGGCGGCCATGAACCGCACCGGCTGCCGCGACTCGCGCGCCACCATCGTCAACGCCACGGAAGTCCTTTCCATGGAAGACAAGCCTGTCGAGGGATTGCGCCGCAAAAAGGACTGCTCCATCCTGCGCGCCGTGGAGTTGGTCAAGGCCGGACAGGCCGATGGCCTTATCTCTCCGGGCAACACCGGCGGCATCGTCGCGGCCAGCACCATTCGATTGCGCCCCCTGCCGGGTTTGGACCGGCCCGGCATTGCCACAATCATCCCTGCCGCCACAAATGAATTTGTCCTCCTCGATTCCGGCGCCAGCGTCGAGTGCCGCCCGGCCCACCTTCTCCATTTTGCCATCATGGGCAGCATCTATTCCCGCGAAATTCTCGGATATAAAAACCCGCGCGTCGGCATCCTCAGCAACGGAACCGAACCCAACAAAGGCACCGAATTGACCCTCGAAGCCTGCCGCCTTTGCAAGATGACCAACTTGAACTTCATCGGCAACGTCGAAGGCCACGACCTCTTCCACGACCGCGTTGATGTCGTGGTCTGCGACGGCTTTATTGGCAACATCGTCCTCAAGACCCTCGAAAGCTTCGCCAAGGGCCTGGCCGGCTGGCTCAAGGATGAAATCTCCAAGAATCCTAAACGCATCCTCGGCGGCCTCCTCGCCAGAAACGCCTTCCGCGCCATCACCCGCCGAACCGACCCCGACAACCGCGGCGGCGCTCCCCTCCTGGGCCTCAACGGCACCATCTTCAAAGCCCACGGCTCCGCCCGCGAACGCGCCATTATGAACGCCATCGGCGCTTGCGCCCAGTCCCTCCAGCACCACCTCAACGACATCATCCAATCCGAAGTCGCCGCCGCCAACCAGAAAATCGCCCAGGCCGCCCAGCCCGTCGCGGCCAAATCATGACCCTCCCAGCCAGGAAATTCAAAAACCCCAGCGCCCGCCACAACTACCAGGGCCACGCCTGCTCCATTGTCAGCGTCGGCTCCTACGTCCCGGCGCGCATCCTCACCAACGCCGACCTTGAAAAAATGGTCGATACCTCCGACGAATGGATTCTCTCCCGCACCGGCATCAAAGAGCGCCGCATCGCCTCCAAATACCAATCCACCTCAGACCTCGCCACCCAGGCCGCATTGCGCGCCATGAGCCGCGCCAAAATCTCCCCCGACGACATCGACCTTATCATCCTGGCCACCATCACACCCGACATGCCCTTCCCCTCCACGGCCTGCGCCGTTCAGCGGAAAATCGGCGCCTTCAACGCCGCCGCTTTCGACGTCCAAGCCGCCTGTTCAGGCTTCATCTACGGACTCGAAATCGGCCAGCAATTCATCATGAGCCGCACCTATGAAACCGTCCTCGTCATCGGCGCAGAGAAGCTTTCCTCCATTGTCAACTGGAAAGACCGCAACACCTGCGTCCTCTTCGGCGACGGCGCCGGCGCCGCCATCCTGCGCAACCGCGCCGGCGCGCACGGCCTGATGACCGCCTGCATGAGAGCCGACGGCCGCCTCACGGACCTTCTCTGCGTGCCCGCCGGCGGTTCCGCATGTCCCCCCTCCCACGAAACCGTGAACGCGGGCCTCCATTTCCTTCGCATGGACGGCAAGGAAACCTTCAAAAAAGCCGTCACCGCCATGCATTCCGTCGCCAACGAAGCCCTCCGCCGCTGCGAACTGGACATCTCCCAAATCAAATGCGTCATCCCCCACCAGGCCAACCGCCGCATTATTGACGCCGTCGCAGAACGCCTCGGCGCCAAACCCGAACAACTCTTCGTCAACCTCGAAAAATACGGCAACACCTCCGCCGCCTCCGTCGCCATCGCCCTGGACGAAGCCGTCCAAAGCGGTTGCATTCAGCGGGGCGACCTCGTCCTCATGGTCGTCTTCGGTGCCGGCCTCACCTGGGCCGCCGCCGTCATTGAGTGGTAGGTTTGGCGATGGCCACGCTACGCCCCCTGCCTGCTACTGCGACAAGTCCTGGTTTGCGCGAATGGCGGTTTGATGATTGATTCTGGGACTGTGCGGCCGAATGTGAACAACGGGGCGATTGCGGCGGGGCTGCTCCTCGCGGTGTTTCTGTGGGGGGCCAGCAATACGGCTATCAAGTTCCTGGTGAGGTTCTGGCCGCCGATTGCCATCGGGAGCACGCGGTTTGTGGCCGCCGGGCTGGTTCTCCTGGCCCTCTTGCGCTGGACCCATCTCTTTGGCGCGCGGCACGCCCTTTCAGCGGACTTGAACAGGCGGCTCTGGTGGCGGGGTGGACTGAGTCTGGCGGCGTATATCGTGGCCTTCAATTGGGCGCTCAAGCTGACCGCCCTTTCCCACGTCGCGCTCTACCTGGGAGCGTCGCCGGTTTGGGCGCTGTTATGGGAAGGCCCGCCTGAACGGAATTGGCGCTCGGCGCAACGTTATGGCGCGGCGGCGCTGGCTTTTTGCGGCGTCCTGGTGCTCTTTCTGCCCGCGCTCCGCCAGGCTGGCGTCCGGTGGACGGGCGAAATTCTCGGCCTGGCCTGCAGCGTCCTCTGGACCCAATTTGGCATCCAATGCCGCTCCCTGGGGCGGGACCTGTCCGGCGCGGAGATTTCCGCCCACACGTTTTTGCGGGCAGGCCTGCTGCTCGCCCCGCTGGCCCTGGTGGAGGTTTCGACCGCGCGCATTCCGTGGCGCATGGACCTGGTTTGGGCGCAGGTTCTTTGCGTGCTGGGCGGCGGCGTGGCGGCTTTTGCCCTCTGGAACAGCGCGCTGCGCCATTGGAAAACAAGTCAAGTCTATCTATTCAACAATTTCATTCCCCTGAGCAACATGGCTTGGGCGCATTATTGCCTCAATGAGCCGGTGACAGCGGCCTTCTGGGTGTCGATGGCGCTGATCGCCGCCGGCGTGTTGCTCGGCCAGGCCAACTTGCAAAGATTCCGGAGCTCCTGACATTCCGCTCAAACCAGACGGCCATCGACAAGCTGGAAGCGCCGGGCCATGCGGGTGGCCAGGTCCTCGGCGTGCGTCACCAGTATGACAGTGACTCGCTCCTCGCGGTTCAGCTCCACGAGCAGGCGCGCCAGTTCCCCGGCGGCGGCGCGGTCGAGGGCGCCGGTCGGTTCGTCGGCCAGCAGAAGCCGCGGCTGGTTGATCAAGGCCCGCACGACGGCGGCGCGCTGGCGTTCGCCCCCGGAAAGCTGGCCGGGACGATGGTTGAGCCGGCCGCCCAGGCCGACGCGTTCAAGAAGGCGGCACGCCCGTTCCGGGGCGGCGGCGCGGTTCGGCTTGCCGCCCCGCGCCAGAGTCGGCACCAGAACATTCTCCAGGACGGTGCATTGCGGCAGCAAATGATGAGCTTGAAAAATGAAACCTATCTGCCGGTTGCGCACCCCCGCCAACTCGTTCTCGTCCAGTTTCGAGAGGTCCTGCCCTTCCAGCAGAACCTGCCCGCCCGTCGGCCGGTCCAGGGTCCCAATGATGTTCAGCAGCGTGCTCTTCCCGCAACCCGAGGGGCCGAGGACCGCGGCGGATTCGCCCGCCTCAATCTCCAGGCTGATGCCGTTCAAAACGGCCACCGGCGGACCGTCGAGGACGGAGCGGTACGACTTGGAAACGTCCCGCAACTGCAAGAATGACGCCATGCCTTTGCCCGGTTACTCGCGCTGCAGCAGGAACGACCCGCTTTCATTGGTGCCCAGGAACCAGCCCGCTCCATTGGTCGCCATCCCTTGCAGCACCACCCCTTCGGCGGCAACGTCCGCCCGCCCGCCGGTGGGGCGGAACGTCAGGCTCATGCGGCCGGTCGAAGCGCTGAAGCTGACGGCCAGTTTGTTCGTCGGGTTGGTCGCGGCGCCGCTATTGGTGAATTTGCCGTTGATGACCCAAACGTTGCTGTAAACCAGGGGGCTGCTCTGGCCCGCTCCGGCAATGGTTAATGTGTAATTCGTGGACGGCAGAATATCCGCGTTCGTCGGCTCATACACCGACGCCAGCACATTGGTCTGGACGCTGAATCCGTTCGTGTAGAGCGATTTTCCGCGGACGGGCGTCTTGATCCAACTGACGGCGCCGGAGAGGGTTTGCGGCGGGAGATTGGTCGCGTTATTGCTGACCGAGAGCCAGCCCCACAGCGAGCCTTTGCCGGAATAGAGCGGCACATAGACCGGTAGGTCGCCGTCCTGGGAAATCGCCGCCGATCGGCTGATGGCGGTCCCGTCTCCAAGATGGCCGGCCAGCGCGGCGGTACCGCCCAGACTGTTGGCCAGCGTCGCGGCGCCATAGCCGCCCGGAACGGTTTCCGGCGCGCCGGTTCCGGGCGGAATGATCATCGTGTATCTGCCCGCGTAAGCCGTCGCCTTGTCGCTCCGCGCGTTGAAGACCGCCCGCTCGGCGAAAATATCGGATAACCAATCTGCGTTACTGACCGAGCCGGTGAGATGGTTGTCGAACGGGCTGCCCAGATCCAGGTGCAGCCAAACCGTCACGGGCGTATTGCCGGCGCGCCTGATGGTGTTCGTGGCATCCCCTGTCAAATCGAACGACCCGCTGAACGGATAGGCTCCGCCGTCCAGCAGCATCCGGGCCGAATAGGCGCCCCTGCCGGCGGTGAGGTTGGCGCTGATGAAGCCGGAATTGGTTTCCGTCACCTCGCTGTAATGGGTGGGGAACAGCCCGTTGTAGCTGCCCGCCACGTTGCTGAACGGGTTGGCGCCAAAGCTGGCCTGTAGAACGAGATTGGACGACATGATGAAATGCAGCGTTGGATTCTCGCTCACCAGGACCAGATTGCTGGGGGAATCGCCGCTCATCCAGTTGCTGAACAGGAACCCCGATGATGCCGCGGGCACGCCGGTCACGGTATAACCCCGCCCGACCAGCAGTGTCGCGCCGCCGGCTGCTCCCAGGATTCTTCCGGGGCCGTTCGTCAGCAGCGTCAACGTGGAGCCGGCGACGCGGAATACCGTGTGCGTGACGGCAGCGGAGGAAACGCCGTTGGTGTCAACACTGGTCGCGGTGATGCGGTTGGTTCCCGGAACCAGGTCTGCCGTGGCCGTCCAATCCTTCGTGCCGCTGACGCTCACGGGGTTGCCATTGACAAGAAGTTCCACGAAATCGATGCCGCCCTTGCTGGTGGCCGTCCCTTTGACAGCGATGCTGGAATGGGTCGTCTCGGAATGGTTGGCCGGCGCGGAAATGGTGACCTTGGGCGCAGCCTCGTCTTCGACCGTCAGGGTCGCATTCGAACTGGTGGCGCTTCCAGACGAATTCGACACCACGACGTAGAAGGCGCCGTCAAAACCGGTTGACGCGACGGACGGCAGGGCGAGGGTGGCATTGGTCGCCCAGGCGATTTTCTCGTGGTTGAAATACCACTGGTACTGAAGCGGCGCCGCGCCGCTGGCAGTGACGGAGAAAACCGCCCTCTGGCCGATTGCGACGATCAGATTTTCCGGTTGCTCCAGGATGGAGGGCGCCGCATTCAGGGGCGCTGCTTGGAAGCTCAGGACCGCTGGCGCGCTGGTGACAACGCCGACAACATTGCTGACGAGGACGGTGTAGGTGCCGGCATTCGCGGCTTGCGCGCTGGCAACGGTGTAGGACGTGTTCGTAGCCCCGGCGAGGTTCGCGCTGTCGAACTGCCATTGATAGTAGAGATTGGTTGTGCCGGTCGCCGCGACGGTGAACGAAACCGGTTCGTTGGAAACCGCCACCTGGCTTTGCGGCTGGGAACCGATCACCGGCGGCACTCCCAAGCCAATGTTCAATTGCGCCTTGCCGCTGACGCCATTGTAGCCATCCACGACAACGTAGAAGGTCAGTCCTGCCGGGACGTTCGGCACGTTCAGGCTCGGCTGGCCTTCCGTCTGGTAATTGGTGGTGAAACCGCCGACAACTTGGACCAGGTTCGAGAACGCGGGAGCCTGTCCGGGAGCCGAATTGGTAAACGCGGCCAGGATGGTGTTAAAGGCGCTGCCAGTGGTATCCAAATGGAGGGTGCCCGCCTCCTGCGTCGTATAGATGTACCATTCCGACGCGCCGCCAGACTGCCCGCCCGCGTTTGGCTCGCTCTCCTCCTTGGTCGCTCCGACGGTGCTGAACGTCTGCGAAACGCTGAAGCCGCGCACGTCCCCGCCGTTATCTTCGCGCCGTCTGATGGACTCCATGTTCGCGGCTTGGGACAAATCGACCGCGTCCCCAAACTTGTCCTGCGCGCTGCCGGACGACCCGGTGTTGTTGGCCACAGTCACTTGAACGTTCGCGTTGGCGCTGGTGACGGAACCAACGTCATTGGCCACCAGCACCGAATAGTTGCCGACTGAGCTGGCGAGAAGGTTTGAAACGACGAATTGATTCGTGTTCGCCCCGGCCACGGGAGCGCCCTGGAAATACCATTGGTAGGTCAGCGGCGAAACGCTGGAGGCCGTCACGCTCAGGGTAACAGTGGAACCCTCCGGCGCCACCTGGTTGGTGGGTTGTTGCGTAATCACGGGTATCGCATCGCCGGAAGCCGGGTTGAGCACCCGATACCCCGTCCCCGCGGGCAGGCCCAACGTCACCGTGCCGCTGGCCCCCTGGAACCCGTCCACCGCGATTTGATAATCGGCGCCCGCCACGCAGTTGAACGTCACAAGGCTGGTGAAGTAACCGCCCGAATCGTCGTCCGCCGCGACCGGCGTCAGGTCCGCGACATTCGTTCCCGTATAAACGGCCAGCAGCGTGTCAAAACTGCTTCCCAGGGTCGTCAGCGAAATCACACCCGTGAAGCTGGCGTGCCAGGTGTACCAAATCGATTTTCCGCCCGGCTTGCCGTCGTGCAACGGCTCGCCCGCCTCGCGCGTCGCGTTGCTGTTGCTGCCCGTCACCGGGCTGGCCAGCGGATTGATGCTGATGCGGTTGGAGAAGTAATCGGCCGATTGGTAGCCGCCGTTGGCCACGACCGCCACGGCCGCCACGGCGCTGTTGGTAAATGCTACCGCGTTGGCAACGATCACGAAGTAACTGCCCGAATTCAGCGGCTGCGCGTTGCTGATGACAAACGAGGAATTCGTCGCGCCGCTGATGTGCGTGCCGTTGAGCGTCCACTGATAATTAAACGGCCCTGTCCCGCTCGCGCCGACCGACAATGTCACCGTGTCGCCTATATTGGCCAATTGGGACTGCGGCTGGACCGTGATGCCCGGCGGGTCCAACACAGTCAGAACCGCCACCTGGCTGGTGGCCGATTGCCCGCCGCTGCCGACGACCACCGTGTAACTGCCCGCGTCCGTATCAGCCGCCGGGTTGATGGTCAGAACATTGGAGGACCCGTTCGGCAGGGGCGCGCCGTTAAGATTCCACTGATACGTAAGATTGCTGCCGGAGGCCGCGACGTTGAAAACCACGCTGCCGCCCAGCGCCACTGTCTGGCCGGCCGGCTGCTGCGAGATGCCAAAGACGCCCGCGCCCGGCACGACACTGATATTGACAGCCGGCGAAGTGCGGCTCAATCCAAGGCTGTCGGCGGCCACGGCGGTCACGGCGAACGAGCCGGTGGATGAATTGGTCCAGGTGATCGCGTACGGGCTGGCGGAGGCCGAGCCGATCAGGCCGCCGTTGGCGTAGAAGCTGACGTTGGTGATCGCGCCGCTGAAATCCACCGCGCTGGCCGAGACCGGTATCAGCCCCGGCGCGGCATAAACCTGCCCGGGCAGCGGATTGGTCAGGTCCACGGCGGGCGGCAGCAGCGAGTTAGTTGTCAAGATAAAGTCATCCAGGAGCATGGCGTTGAAAGTGCCAAACCCGTTGCCTTCAGAGTTGAACGCGATGCTGGCAATGCCGTCGGGGCTTTGCAGCGTAAACGTCGCCGCCGGCACGTTGGTCGAGCTGGAGATCAGCCCCTGCTGCGCCTGCGCCAGCGGGACCCCCAGCGCGTCGTAGGCCTGGACCTGCCACGCCGGATGCACCACGTAGGGGTTGGCGCTCAGTTGCGGCCGGGTGAAGGAGAACTGCGTCAGCGGCCTCGCGAAATACAGCGTGAAACTCACCGGCCCGTTCGACCCGGTTTGCGTCAGCACGTTGGTGGGCGGCCCCGCCGAAACGTATCCCGCCCCGTAAAGCGACGCCTGGCTCAGGACCGACACGGACGTGCCGGGACTGCTGTTGCTCATGGTGATGCCAAAGCCGGCGAGATAATTGGAAAGATTCGCCGCCGCCGCCGTCGAGTCGAAGTTCAGCAGCGTCGAATTGGCTCCCACGGTAACGGTCGCCTGGACCGGCGCGGACACTTTGGCATAGCCGTTGGTATCCACCACTTGCGCGGTGAAGGTGTAGGTTCCAGGCAGCACGCCGGACAGCGTCGCGCTGTAAGGGCTGGCCGTGGCAACGCCGATCAGCGCCGGCCCCAGATAGAAATTGACGTGGTCAACCGCCCCAAGGCCATTGGCATCGCTGACCGTGGCGTTCAACTGGATGGTGGCCGGCGCGCTCAAGGAGCCGCCGGGCTGGCCAAGCGTGATCGAGAGATTGTTGGGCGCGACGTTTGTGTCCAGCACAAGATCGTCCAGCAGCACTGCGCCAAAGGACGCCGCCTGCTGGCTGTCCGAGTCAAACCGCACGGCGGCGATGTTGGCGCCCGTCAACTGGAACACCCGCGCCGGGATGGCCGCCGTGTTCACCGCTATCAACGGTTCGCTCACGGATTCCAACTCCGCCCCCGCCGCGTCCAGCGCGTGCGCCGTCCAGGCCGGATGCAGCGCCAGCGAACTTCCAGGCATCAGGCCGACGCGGGTGAATCCGAAGGACTGCACCTGATTGGCCAGCGCCAGTGTGAACGTGACCGGCCCCGGCTGGCTCAGCCCGATTTGCGTGAACAGATTCGGCGGCGAAGAAGGTGCCGGCAGGGCGCCCCGGGCGAGATCGTCGCCCTTGTCGGCTTCCAGGCGCGTGCCCAGGGTGGCATTGGTGATCGTCACACCGAAGCCCGCCAAGTAGTTGGACAACGCCGGCCCGCCCACCGCGCCGGACGAAGTGTCAAGACTATCGAAGTTGATGACGCTCACGCCCGGGCTGGGGGTGACGGTGAAAGAAACTGGCGTGGAACTGCTGGCGGAGCCGTTGTTGTCGCTGGCCACCGCGGTGAAGTTGTAGGTCCCGGGGGCAAGGTCCTGCAACGGCAGCGTGGCGGACGCGCCAAAAGAGCTGCTGATCAGGGTCTGGCCTTCGTAGAAATCAATTTCCGTGGTGCTGGCGGAAGCTTGCGTGCTCAGCGTCAGACGGCCTGGCGCGGCGCCTGACATGTTGTTGGCGCTGAGGGTGACGCTGAGCGTGCTGTTGGAGAAAGTTGAAAGCAGCAAGTCATCCAACGGCAAGTTCTCCAGCGCGCCGATGCTGTTGTCGCCCGTAAATGTCACCGACTTGATGCCCGGCGCGGAAACGGTGAATTGTTTGGCCGGCAGGTCGGCCAGGCTGAAGACCTGCTCCTCGCGCACCACGGCCACCTGGCTCCCGTTGGTGTCGTAGGCGGTCGCCTGCCATGCCGGCGTCGCGATGCCGGGGCCGGCCAGCAATTCAGTCCGCCACCAACTCACCGTCGGATAGGCGTTGCTGAAGACCAGCGTGTAGGACACCAGCCCATTGGCGCCCGTTTGCGTCAGCAGGTTCTCGCCGGATCGCGCCACCGTCAGCGCCCCATCGCTGATATTCACCTCATCCTGCACCCCCACCGCCGTGTCACTTGTCACATTGGTGAGCGTCACACCGTAGCCGGCCAGGTAAGCCGCCAGCGCGCCGCCCGACACGGTGTTGGTGGAAGCGTCCACGGCCTCAAAGTCGATCAAGTAGGTTCCTGGAATATTGACGGTGATGTTGGCCGCCGCCGATGTCGTGGCCAACCCGCGGTTGTCCGTTGCCACCGCCGTCAAGCGATAGCTTCCGGCGGCCAGGCCGCCCAACGAGACGGCAAGGTTGGTGGAGGCGGTCGTCCCCACCTGATTGGTCCCATTGGCATAAAGGCTCAAACTGGCAATGCCAAAGCCGGAACTGGCGCTCGCGCTGAAATTGAATGTGTCAGTCGTCGTGCAGATGAATCCGTTGGCCGGCGCGGAAATCGCCACGACCGGCGGCGAAATGCGCACGACAAAATTCGTCGCATTGGTCTGGCTCAATATGTTCCCATTGGTATCCGCCGCCCCGGAAACAATGACTTGCACGGTCCCATCCATGTTCGAGGCAATCGTGATCGGCGGCGTCGAATAGGTGTCGCTGGCGCTGGCAACCGTGCTCCACGCCCCGCCCGCGGCGACGGACGGCTGCGACGCCCCCGCGGAGGCGTTTGTCAACACTATCTCCGGCGTGACCCCCGTGTTCATCGTCCGGTCAAACTGCAAGCGGAGCACATAGTTGGTCGTCGCTGGCACAGGGCTGGCGATGTTGGCCGAGACATTGAGCAATACCGGGTCGATGCTCCGTCCCATGTAATTGGCGACGTAAGCCAGATTGGGCGGGTCCATCGTGGAGAAGGTCTTGGTCAGGCTGTTGGCCGCGCCGGCGCCGGCGCCGTTGAGCGAAAACGATGTAAACAGGTAAATGTCAGGCGGGTTGGTCACTACCGCCGGCGCGAAAATGACCGCCGATTGCGTGTTGGTGTAAGTGCCCGCCCCCAGCAGATTGGTCGATGCCGCCGCCACCGGCGATGCCGTGACCGTCACCATGTGGATGACGTTGGTCGCAACATAATTGGCCGAATACGTTTGATTGGTGGACACCGTGAAGGTGAGAACGGCGTTGGTGCTGATGCTCGCGCCACCCGTGCTCCAATTCCCGAAGGCATAGCCATAGGCCGGCCCCGCCGTCAGCGTGGCCGCGGCGCCGGAAACATAGCGCCCCGCTCCCAATACAGTCCCGGCGCCAGCCGGGTTGTTGGACGCGGCAATCGAATATACCGGCAGGAAATTGGCCGTCAGCGTGGCGCTTTCCGTGGCCGTGAAGCTGTAACTGGCGCTGCTGCTTTGCACAACGCCGCCGAGTGTCCAACTGGAAAAGACAAACGGGCTTGTGCGATTGGTCGCAAGGGCGAAGAGGTTCACCGTCGCCCCATTGGTGTAGCTTCCGCTGCCGACGGTTTCTCCCGCCTGGGCGGGGCTGGCCACCGCGCTGATGAGCACGGGCGGATAGACCCTGCTGAAGTTTGCCACCAGAAGACCGCTCTGCCTGGCGGTGAACGTGTAACTCTCATTGGTGCTCTCCACAACGCCGTTAAAGGTCCAACTGACAAAGGCGTAGGCAACAGTGGCATTGGTGACCGCTGCCGTCACGGTGACCGACGCGCCGTTGGTGAAGACTCCGCCGCCAGCCGCTGTTCCCGCCTCCGGCGGGTTGGCCGACGTGCTGATCACGACCGGCAGGCTGTTGGATAAGCTTAACGGTGTCGCAACGAAATTGATCACTTGATTGGTTCCGTTCATCGCCACCGGCCCCGACGCAATGTCGTTGTAGCCCAGCGCCGCCAGGCCCGAAACTCCCACCTGGAACGTCTGGTTGGCCACCAGGATATTGAAGTTGCCGCCGCCGTCCGTGACCGCCTCGATCACGCGGTCGTAATCCGGCGGAACCACCTGCACGTTGTCAAGGAAAGCGTCGTCGGAATTGAAGCCGGTGAGGTTGGTGAACGACAGCGTGGTGAAATTGGAGGTGGCCGTGAACGGGATGACGACCTGTTTCCAATTCAAGCCCCCGCTGCCACCCGATGTCTCGCCGAACGCATAAGAATTGCCGCCAATAGTGACCCCCAATGCGTCGTTGAGGCCGTAATGCTGATACGAGCCGCGATAGAAGATCAGGTCGTAAGCCGTGCCGGCCGTGGTCGGGAAGGTCTGCGTGATGCCGCCTCCTCCGCCGCTGCCCGTCACGTCAAAATACTGGTTGCCATCCTCGGCCGGTTCGTTATTCCAGGAAGAACTGCTGATATCGACCTTCTCTCCAGGCGACCCTGTCACGGTCCATCCCGGAATATTGGTCGAACCGGGAGAGTAATACACGTAGGCGGTGTATCCAATGTCCGGCAACTCAAAGCTCCCGTTCTGGATCAAATTGGTCGCGGTGGCGGACGTCATGGCGGCATACACAACCGCGCTGGCGATGGGATTATGACTGGCGTCCGTCACAGTCCCGCTCAGGCTCAACGTGTTCGCCGCGGCCTGCGCCTTGGCCGCGCGCAAGGTGACGCTGCTGGCGCCGGTCTGCGGTTCCCAATTCAAGCCGGCGGTCAAAGGCGGCAGATTGAAATTGGCAAATGTCCCGGCGGCCGACGGATAGGTTATGAGTGTCAGCATGTCGCCCTGCACGGGGGCGTATCCGTTCAAGAGATTGAGCGTCAATTCGCCGTCCAGGTTGACATTGCCGGCAACAGCCAGACGCCCCGTCAGGCCGGGGGCGGACGCTCCGAAGCTGAGCGTCGCGACCGTCTGTCCGTAAATGGAGGTTGACGGAAAACTGACGACGCCGGATTCCACGTCCAGCGCGCCGGAATTGATGAAGCTAACGTAACTAAAGGTGGTTGTTCCCGCGGTTGCCGCCTTTTTGAAAGTCCCATTGTTAATAAAGGTCGTGTATTGCGAGTAGGAGTACAGGGTGTTGTCACTCTGCGCCAGCCAGAGGCCGTTGTTGGAGATCATCGTCTGCGAATCGCCATACAAGTCGCCGCCGGACCAGACGACTGTGCCATAATTGACGAGGCTGGAAGCACCGCCGTAGTAGAGGTACTTCGTGGCCGTTGAGGAAATGTTCAAAACGCCCGCGGGCGCAACCGTGAGATTGGTGGAGAGGGAACCAGAGGTCCAATTGAGCGTTCCGGTTACCACGTTGGAGCCTTGCAGAGTGGCGCCGGAGACGGTCAGATTGGTTATGGCGCCCATGTTTTGGAACGACGGCCCGAGGATGACCGTGCCGCCCGTGAGGGCCAGGCCGGAAATCTGATCCGAGAGTAGCGTGATGACCGGGCTTTGAACCCCGCTGGCGCCCGGGCCGGCAAAGACCGCCGGCGTGCTGTTGACAAAATTGCCGTAACCCACCGTAATCGCCGCCCCGGCGGCCGTGTCGTAATTGCCCCCGATCTGGCCGCCGGACTCGAAATAGATCGTGCCGGACTCCGCATCGATCAGGCCGTTGTTGGTCAGCGCCATGTCAATGTAGGTGTACCCGGCAGTTCCTGCCTTGCGAAACACGCCATTGTTCAGGAAGCCCGAATAGTTTTGATTCTCGTAGTAGTAATAGTAGTCCTCAAGCGTGTCATCCGACACCGCCAGCCAAAAGCCATTGTTCACGAACAGCGTATTATCGGCGCCTTCGATTGCGCCGTTCATCCAAAGGACCGTGCCCAAGTTGGTCAAGACGCCGGACTCCAAATAGAGCGAGCCATCGGGATTGTTCGCGCCGATGACCAGCGTCCCGCTGCTGGCCACGGTCAGCGCCCCGTTGATGGCGCCGGACAGGAAGTTTAGCGTCCCAGTCACCACATTGGTGCCCGAAAGGGACGCTCCATTGAGTGTCAGGTTGGTGATGGCGCCGTTATCTTGAAAGGCCGGGCCAAGCAACACCGTGCCGCTGTTGAGCAGCAGGCCGGGAATCTGGTCGTGCAAGAGGACCAGGCTCGAACCGTCCAATTGCGTCGTCCCGCTTCCCGTGAAGCTCAGCGCGGTTCCGAGCGTAAAAGTGCCGCCGCTGAAATCAATCGTTGCCTGGCTCGCCGAATTAAAGGTCCCCGCCATCAAGCCGCCACCGGCAAAATCGATGATGCCGCTTTCAGCATCCACCACGCCGGCGTTGTCGAACACGACCCCGTAGATTTGCGTGTATCCGGTCGTGCCCTGCTTGAGGAACGTGCCGTCGTTGATGAAAACCGAGTTGGTGGTGTAGTAATAATAGCCGAGGTCATTGTCCGATTGCGCCACCCACAACCCCTGGTTCACCAACAGCACCCCGCTCTGCACCGCAATGCCGCCGCCGGACCACAGGACGGAGCCGAGATTTGTCAGCGCCCCCGATGCCACGTCAAATTCATTCGGCCCCATCAGGTTCAGCGTCGCGCTGCTGGCGATGACCAGCGAGCCGCTCATGCCGCCGCCCAGGACATTCAACACGCCGGTGACGGTGTAATTCCCAGCCAGGGTCGCCCCATCCAGGGTCAGGTTGGTGATGGCGCCGTTGGCCTGAAAATTCGGCCCCAGCTCCACCGTCCCGCCGCTCAAATTCAAACCCGGCGGCGCGTTGGTCGCAAGGGTCAAATCCCCGCCAGTCAAGTCAAACGAACCGCTCCCGCTGAATGTGAGACTCTGCCCCGGCGTCATTCCCGCGCCCGCGAACCCGATCTCCGCCCCCTCCTCCGCCTGGTAATTGCCGGCCAGCGCGCCGGGAAAAGTGAGGATGATGGACCCCGTTTGCGCGTCCACTGTTCCGTTGTTCACAAAGGCGCCGAAGGTCAGGTAACTCGTTCCGCTCGTTGCCAGTTTCTCCACTACGCCGTTGTTCACAAAGGTTGTCTGGCTGAAGTCAAAGGGCTCGTCGTCACATTCGATCAGCCACTGGCCGTTGTTGGTAATGGCGTTGAAGGGGCCGAAGAGGTAGCCGCCCAGCCAGGCGATCTGGCCGAAGTTGACCAGCGTGGCGGATTCAATCTCCAGCAATTCCGGCCCGTTGAAACTGAGGTAACCGCCCATGCCCACCGTCATCTGCCCCGAAAGCACGCCTCCCGTCATGTTTAACCGGCCCGTGACAACATTGCTGCCCGAGAGGCTGGAACCCATCAGAGTCAGGTTGGAAATCGCGCCGCCATTTTGAAACGCCGGCCCCAACGCCAGTGTGCCTCCCACCAATCCCAGATTCGCGCCAACCGTGTTGGTCACTGTCAATACTCCGCCCGTGAAGTTCACCGTCCCGGACCCGCCAAAGACCGGATTGGCGCCCTGGTAAAAATTGCCCGCGTTGAATTCAATCCCCGCGCCATTTGCCCCGATAAACGTGCCGTCCAAGGTCCCGCCGCCATTCAGAATAACGCTGGCGCCGTTGGTCGCTTCCAGCAACCCGCTGTTGAAAAAGTTGGCGCCGCAGGTCAGGCTGCCGCC
This sequence comes from Verrucomicrobiales bacterium, assembly GCA_003138485.1. Lineage (GTDB taxonomy): Bacteria > Verrucomicrobiota > Verrucomicrobiia > Limisphaerales > Palsa-1400 > PLGF01. The sequence continues at coordinate 20,635 of PLGF01000039.1, forward strand.
GGCGGTAACCAGCCAGGTTCCTCCGTTGGTAATGACTCCATTATCAGCCAATAGGTTGCCTTGCACCCAATTCGCGGTTCCCAAATTGACCAGCGTGGCATTGGACAAGAGCAGCGGACTGAAGCCATCGATGAAAAGCGCGGCGCCAGGGGCGACAGTGACGGCGCCGTTGAGCGCGCCGCCGGTCCAGGCCATGCTTCCGTTTACAGCGAGCGATCCGGCCCCCCCAAGCACTCCGCCGTTGATGACAATACTGTTGACGCTCAAGCTGCTGTCCAGGTTGACGATGCCGCCGTTCAGGTTGACGTTGTCCAATGCGCCGGGGACTCTTGCGGGAGACCAGTTGCCCGGATCGGACCAATTGGCCGAACTGCCGCCTGTCCAGGTGAAAGCGCTGCCGTCGGTGGGCCTGGTCACCAAGACCTCAACCGGAGCGGAGGCCGTCGTCGCTCCCGCCGCATCGGTCGCCACAGCCGTCAACGTGTAGAATCCCGCCGGAACGCGGGGCCAGGTGAACGGAAACGCCGAACCTGCGGCGGACGTGCCAATCAAAGTGCCGCCTTGATAGTATTGCACAGTCAGCACCCGGGTGTCAGCATCCGAAACGGCAACCTGGAGCGGAATGCTGTTCCCGGCGCTGAACAACTGGTAATTGGCCGGACTGACGATGCTGACCACCGGCCCCACCACACTGCCCACCGTAATGGTCAGGTTCGTTGGGGTGTAATTCAGGCTGTAATTTGCCCCTTGCGGCGGCGAGAAGGAGGCTGTTGAAAAACTCCCCGTTTCCGAGCCGTAAGTGATCGGGACAAAAGTGTCGCCCGCGGCCAGTTCAAAACCGTTTTCCACGTTGAGAACCAGCACATTGGTCAGGGCGGCCGCATAGTAGAAATCGAACGCCCCGTAGCTGCCGGCGCCGGTGATGCCCACCTCCCAAACGCCCCCGGTCAGTCCAGGCTCGTCATAGTTGTCGAACTCCAACCCCCCGCTCTCCACATCGACCGTCCCGGTGTTGTTGATCGGCGCGGTAAAGTAGTTGTAGCCCGTCGCATTGGTCTTGGTAATCGTTCCGGCGTTGTTGATTGGAGCGTACTCGTAGGTTCCCGTATTATAGTTGTAAGCAGCGTACGCTTCGAAGCTTTGGTCACATTGGATGCTAAAGAGCGCGCCCGAAAGGTTCTCCAGGGCGTTGGTGGATTCGAGGTAAATGCCGCCGCCCGTCCAGTTGATCGTTCCCGCGTTGGTAAGGCCGTCGTCGAACGTCGCGCCATACGGCCCGGTCAGATTCATCATCCCGCCGGGGGAAACAACCACGGGAGCAGAGACGTAGCCTCCCGCATAATTGAAGACGGCATTGGGAGCCACCGTCAGCGGCCCGGTAATACCGCTGTCTCCGTTCATGGTCAAAACGCCCGTCACGGTATTGGTCCCCGCGAGCGTCGCTCCGTTCATCGTCAGGTTTGTGATCGTGCCGCCTTGAAAGCCGGGCAGGAGATGGACATTCCCGCCGTTCAAGAGCAGGTTGGGGATCGTGCCGCCGGCCAGGTAGAGGTTGCCTCCGGTCATCGCATAGGCGCCGGGTCCGGTGAATAGCGGAGTGACGACGGCGTTGCTGTAGGACCCTCCGGAAAACTCAAATTCAGTCCCCGGCGCCGTGTAATACAGGCCCGTCAGTCCGCTGCTGGAGTTGAGATCCAATGTGCCCGACTCCACATCGACCGTTCCGGTATTATTGAGCGGCGCGGAAAAATAGGTCGTGCCCGTGGAATTGGTCTTCGTAATCGTTCCGGCGTTGTTGAATGGAGCGTACTCGTAGGTTCCCGTGCTATAGTTGTAAACATCGTACGCTTCGAAGCTTTGGTTGCATTGAATGCTGAAAAGCGCGCCCGAGAGGTTTTCCAGGGAGTTGGTGGTTTCGAGGTAAATGTTGCCGCCCGTCCAATTGATCGTTCCCGCGTTGGTCAATGCTCCGTTCACATAGATCGAGTTCGGCCCGGTCAAACTCATGACTGCGCTGGCCGCCACGGTCAGCGAGCCGGAAATTGTGCCCCCGTTCATGGTCAACGTCCCGATCACCACGTTGTCGCCGGAAATGCCCGTCCCGTTGAGGGTCAGGTTCGTGATCGTTCCGCCTTGAAACGACGGCGTCAGTATGGCCGTGCCGCCGTTGTATTCCAGGTTCGGAATCAGGTTGCTCACCAGAGTGACCGTGCCGCCGTTGAGCTGAATGACGCCCCCGCCCGTGAACGCCATTGCGGGCGAGTTGCTGAACACTCCCCCCCCAAGGCTGATCGTGCCGCCGGGAAGGGCCGTGTAGGAACCTGTCAAATAACCGCCGGACTCAAAGAGGATCGTCGCCCCCGGCCCGGCTTGGAAATTACCGCCCAGGTTGCCGCCGTAGTTGCCATAGAACTCGAGCGTTCCGCTGGCAACGTCGATGCTGCCGGCGTTCTCAAATGGCACCTCGATATAAGTCGTGCCGGTGCTGTTGGTTTGCAGGAACAGTCCGGCATTGACGAAGCCCACGCTGCTTGAAGAATAATAATAATAGGGTGAGATTTGGTAGCCGCCCTCGCTGTTGAACACCGCGCCCGGTTCGTTGTAGATCGCGGCCGCCCCGGACTCGAAGTAGATGCTTCCTCCCGTCCAGTTCAACGTGCCTGCGTTGGTGAGCGGACTATAAAGGAAGGTGGAGTTTCCGCCCGTGAAATTCATGACCGCGTTGGTCCCCACCGTCACCGGCGTGTTAAGGGTCCCGCCGCTCCAATTGAGCGTGGAAAACGGAGCCAGCGCCAGCGCTCCCGCGGTAAGTTCGGAACTGCCGCCGTTCATCGTCAATATGCCCGTGACGGTGTTGGCTCCCTCAAGGGTGGCGTTGTTGAGTGTCAAGTTGGTGATGGCGCCCCCCTGAAACAAGGGGCCGAGCGTGATGGCGCCGCCATTGATGGCCAGATTGGGAATCACGTTGGAGGCCAGCGTCAGCGCGCCTCCCGTGATCTCACTCGCCCCCGCCCCCGTGAACACCGGTTCGCTTCCGTAGCTGAACGGGCCGCCCCCAAGGTTGATGGTCGCGCCGGTGTCCGCCGTGTAAACGCCCGTCAGCGCGCCGCCGCCGTCAAATACTATCTGCGCGTTCGTCTCCGCCAGAAACACCCCTCCCAGCAGCGGAGGGCCGTAGGAAGTGTCATTCTGGAATGTCAGTACGCCCCCTTGCGCCTCCACCGTTCCGCTGTTGGTCAGGATCAGTTGAATCGTGGCCGCGCTGCCGTTGGCGGATTTTTGCAGCAGTCCGGCATTATAGAAAAATTCCGATCCGTAGTAATAGCCCACGGTATTGCCGGAAGTTACGTTGACATTGAAGACGGCGTTTTGAAGATTGTAGATGCCGTTTCCGAGTTGCACCTCAACGAAGCCTTCGTTCCAGTTCACCGTTCCCGCGTTGACCAGGCCGGCGCGGACATAGAATGTGCCGTTGATATTAAGCACCGCGTTGCTGGCAATCGCCACCAATCCTTCGATGGAGCCATTATTCCAATTCACCGTCGCCCCCGATGCGAGGGTCAGCCCTTCTTGCAGCACGCTGCCGCCGCTGACGGTCAGCACCCCGTTGGAGACCACCGCCAACGGCCCGTTGACGGTGCAATTGTCCAGGTTCAACGTCCCGCTCACGATGTTGCTCCCCTCCAGCGTCTGGTCGTTCAAGGCCAGGTTGTTGATCGACCCGTTCTGAAATGACGGCCCCAATATCACCGTGCCGCCGTTCTCTGCCAAATTCGCCGGCGCGTTGTTCAGCAACGTCATCGTCCCTCCGCTCTGCTGGCTGACGCCCTGTCCGCTGAACGCCGCCTCCGACGTGTTCGTAAAGGAACCGCCAGTCAAATTAACCGACGCGTCGAACCCGGTGGAAAAAGCCCCGCTCAACACGCCGCCGCCGCTGAAGTTGACGGCCGCTCCGTTGGCCGCGCTGAAGGAACCCCCGAACGTTCCGCTCTGGCCGAAATCCAACGCGCCGTTCAAGACACTCACCGTGCCGGCATTGGTGAAAAGCACGCCAATATGCGTGGCGCCGCTTCCCTGCGACTTCGTCAGGACCCCGTTGTTGTCCAGCCACTCGGACCCGTACTGGTTGTGCAGCGTCTGATCGCACCAGATGTCGATGACGCCCGTGGCGAGGTTGTTGATCCAGCCGCCGTTGGTCCCGCTGGGATTGGACAGGTACCAATCGCTGGAACCGCGCCAGATGACCTTTCCGGCATTGGTCAATGCCGCCTTGAGAACAAGGTTTGCCGATCCGTTCAAGTCGAGCACCCCGCCGCTGTTGACGGTCAACACCCCGTCAATTTCCCCGCCCCTCCATGCCAGCTTGCCCGATACTGTGTTGGTGCCCGTCAAGGTCGCCCCGGCAATGCTCAGATTGGTGATGGCGCCGGAGGCCTGGAATTGCGGCCCCAACAGGACCGTGCCGCCCGCCAGCACCAGGCCCGGGCTGACATCGTTGGTCAAAAGCAACGAGCCGCCGGTCATGGATGAACTGCCTTCGCCCCCAAAAGAAGCCTTGTCGTTGGTGAACACTCCCCCGTTGAGCACGACGCTCGCCCCCGCTTCCGCCGCAAACGCGCCGCCCAGCACGCCCCCGCCGGAAAGCTCAATCGTCGCGCCGTTGCTGGCCAGCAAGGTTCCCCCAAAGGCGCCTCCACCGCTGAAACTCAGCGTGCCGCCGCCCGCCGTCACCGCGCCCCCGTTGTAAAATGCGATCCCCGCAAAAGTGTCGGCCGAATTGGTGGGCGCCGTGACAAACGAGCCGTTATTGTAAAAGGCCCCGCTGCCGCCGTTCGGGTTGGAAAACTGGGCGGCCGTTTGCGCCAGCCACGTCCCGTTGTTCGTCACCACTGTGTTTGAATTGGCCAAAAGCGTGCCGCCCTCCCACTGCACCGTGCCATAGTTGATGATCGCCGCCCCGGCCATCGAAAGGCTGCCACCGGGCGCGTTCAACTCCAGCAAGGCATTGGTGTCAATGATCAGTTGCCCGGCGACCGTTCCGCCGGTCCAATCGAACTGGCTGACGACGGTCAACCCGGCAGTCGCGTACAACGTCGCGCCTCCGCCCAGGTTTACCGTGCCAACGTCCACCGCCGCGTCCACCACCGGCGCACCATTGGTTATGGTCGCCGTATCCGTCGAACCGGGCGTGCCGGCGGGCGTCCAATTCGTTGCCGTCAACCAGCTATTGGAAACCGCTCCGTTCCAGATGTAACTCGTCCCGGCGAAGGCACGGGCCGCAAAGGCTGCCACCAAGACCGCGCGAATAATGAGCTTTTTCATGGGTGTATGATTGGACGGACAATCCGCGCGGACACTTTGCCGGCCGGCTTCATGAATCGGCCAGCCGCTGTGCGCAACGCTCGGAGCAAGAAGGTTTTGGAAGACATCACGAGCCGGCAGAATACGCCCCACCCCCCGCCAAATCAACCAGAAAATGCGCACCCTGCGGATTGGCGCGCATCCCGCCATTATCGAGATTGTCTTGTATCCGGGGCCAAAGCGGCGCTGTCGCCCCGCACTCCAAGACGCTTCGCGTTCAGGGTGCGCTCCCATTGGGCCGACAGGTTTTGGAGTGCAGCACCGCTCTGCCCACGCGCAAGCGTCTGCCCAATAATTTGTTCACTTCTGCAGCCAGTAATTTGTTCTAGCCTCTCGGTCGCCCCCGGTCGGCGTCTCGCCGACTGGCCCCCCGGCGGCAAAACGACTCACTTTTCAGTGAACCTTATGCGCGCGTCCAATGCCTTCGGCGGGACGCCGAAGGCTGCGGGCGAAGACGCCCGCGCTCCCAATCCTACTGCATGGTTACGGCTTGGGCATTAGTCATTCCGGTCCCGCCTTACGCCCCGAATTTGTCGAACATCCGCGCGTTGGCCTGCATCAGGCGGATCAAATACTTCGATTCAAACACCCCCAGCGAGCCTAGGTTCGCACCCGTCTCCGTAAACCGGTCCAGCTTGTCCCACCCGCTCAACGCCGACACCAGCAACACCGGCTGCGGATGCCACGAATGCCCCTTGACCGGGCACGGCGTGGAATGATCGCCCGTGATCGCCAGCACGTCCGGCCGCTTCTGCAAAAGGATGGGCAGCGCCGCGTCAAATTCCTCGATGGCTTTCTTCTTGGCCTCGAAATTCCCGTCTTCCCCGTACATGTCGGTGTATTTGAAATGGATGAAGAAATAATTGAAATTGTCGTACTCGGCCAGATACCGCTGGAATTGCTCCGCGATCGTTTTTGGCCCCTCGATCTTCTTCATCCCCGCCAACTGCGCCAGCCCCTTGTACATCGGATACACCGCCAGGCAGGCGGGCCGCAATCCGTACCGCTCCTCGAACGTCGGCAACGCCGGTTGATGGGCGATGCCGCGCAGCAAAAAGCCGTTGGCCGGCTTCTTCGCGGCGATCACCGGCAACGCCAACTTGCGGAATTGCCCCACCAATTCCGCCGCCTTCCTTTGCCCGGCTGAATTCGGGTCCGTCGGCTGCACGTCCGGCACCGGCAAACCTTCCCGGTTCGGGTCCGCGTCCGTCAACGGCCCTTCCAGCCCCGGCCCGCGAAAGATGACCACAAACCGATGTCCCGTTCCCGCTTTGATGAACACCTCGGCGTCCCCCACTTTCTTGACCTTGCGCGAAAGCAGCGCGCAAAGTTCTTCAGTCACCTTGGTCGCGATCCGCCCGGCGCGCCGGTCGGTGACGATTCCATTGGGATCGAGCGTGCAGAAATTGGCGCGCGCGGCGATGTCGCCCGGCTTGAGGTCCACTCCCAGGCCCAGCGCTTCGATCACCCCGCGTCCGACCTGGTACTCGATGGGATCATACCCGAACAATCCCAGGTGCCCCGGCCCGCTGCCGGGAGTGATTCCCGGCGCCACCGGTATCATGCGCCCCTGCGCTCCCTCTTTGGCGAGACCGTCGAGATTGGGGGTGTGGGCGGCTTCCAGCGGCGTCAGGAAGCCCTGCTCCTTGGTGGCGATGTCGCCCAGGCCATCCAGGACGACCAATGCCAGCTTGGCGTTAGATTTAACCGTCAATTTCGAATAAAGTTGATCAAGGCTCATATAAAAAAAGGGCAAGTGCCCAGCCCCAATCATGCGCGGCCCTCCCCCTCCCGTCAAGCCGCCAGGAACAGCCCAAATCCTCGCCTAAACCGTAACCATGCAGTAGGATTGGGGAGCGCGGGCAGCCCGCAAAGCCCACGCGCAAGCGTCTGCCCAATAATTTGTTCACTTCTGCAGCCAATAATTTGTTCTAACCTCCTCGCCCGCCCCCGATCATCTCGCTGGAACGCGTTCCTGGCTTTCGAAACCTCCTCCACTTATGAAAGGACCTGGGCAAGCGCTGGGGAGGCCCCAATCCTTGGCGAAGTTCGGCAGGGCGGCGCTGCGGAGCCTTCTCCCGCAGAATCGGCTCGGCAGGAGCCTGGCCCTAGCGACCTTCGCTAAGGATTTCGGTGAACGGCGCGTGAATAAGACGATGCTTGACGCCGGAAACAAAACAGACAGGATTAACAAGATGAACAGGATAACGACAAAGGCCGTTTAAACTCTCCCCGCCATGCTGACACGTTTACGAATCAGAAATTTCAAGCGTTTCCCCAATGCGGACATCGAATTGGGCCAGGCGGTTGTCTTTGTCGGGCAGAACAATTCCGGCAAAACCACCGCCCTGCAATCGCTTGCCCTGTGGGATGTCGGACTCCGCAAATGGAACCAGGAATACAAAGGCAGAGCCGTCCCCGCAAAACGCCCCGGCGTCACCATCAATAGACGCGATCTGGTCGCCATTCCTGTGCCGAGCGCGAATCTCCTCTGGCGAAACCTCCATGTCCGCGACATCAAAAAAGCCAATGGCAAACCCGACACACAAAACGTCCGCATCGACATCATTGTGGACGGCATCAAGGAGGGCAAGGCGTGGAGTTGCGGTTTGGAGTTCGATTATGCCAATGATGAATCGCTCTATTGCCGGCCCCTGCGCTTGAACAACCAGAAGGAGCTGCAACGCATGCCGGTTCCTCCTGAAGCGGCGGAGACGTTGATTGCCTACCTCCCACCCATGTCAGGATTGGCGGCCACTGAGCCGAAATGGGAAGCGGGGCGAATCAACGTCCTTCTTGGGGAAGGCCAGACCGCCCAAGTGCTCCGCAATCTTTGCCACCAACTCCACGAACAACCAGAGCCGAAGACGGGCTGGCGGGAGGTTTTTGACTTCATCGAGTCTCTATTCGGCGCTCAACTACAACCCCCTGAGTTCATCAAGGAGCGCGGAGAAATCACCATGCGCTACAAGGACCCGGAAGGTTGTTTGCTCGATCTTTCCTGCGCGGGGCGCGGCCTGCAACAGACGCTCCTGCTCCTCGCCCACCTTTACGCCAATCCCAAGACGGTACTCTTGCTGGACGAACCCGACGCGCATCTGGAAGTTCTTCGCCAGCGCCAGATTTATCAATTGTTGACTGACGTGGCCGCGCGACAAGGCTCGCAGATCATTGCCGCCAGCCATTCCGAGGTCGTCCTCAACGAAGCCGCCAACCGCGATATCGTCATCGCCTTTGTTGGGCCTCCCCATCGGATCGACGACCGCGGCCAGCAAGTCCTCAAGGCGCTCACGGACATTGGTTTTGACCAGTATTATGAAGCTGAACTCAAAGGCTGGGCTCTCTATCTTGAAGGTTCAACCGACCTTGCCATCTTACAGGCCTTTGCCCAAACCCTTGAACATCCGGCCGCCAGGGTATTGGAACGCCCTTTCGTTCACTACCTTACCACCAACCTCCCGGCCCGCGCGCGCGAACACTTCTATGGGATTCAGGAGGCAAAGCCGGACCTGGTGGGCTTTGCCTTGTTTGATCGTATTGACAAGCCTCTCGCCAGCGGCACACCGCTGACTGAAACCATGTGGCAGAAGCGCGAGATCGAGAATTATCTGTGCATGGAATCCGTCCTGCTCGCTTATGCCCGTCATGATCAGCCTGATGATTTGTTTGGCGCCGCTGAGGCGCAACGGCGTGTGCAGACCATGCGCGATTGTATTCAGGAAATCACCCTCGCCCTTCGTACTCTTGGCCGCCCAAGCCCCTGGTCTGCCGAAGTCAAAGCGAGTGACGATTTTCTGAACCCGCTTTTCGACCTCTTCTTCCAAAAAGTAGGACTGCCAAACCTGTTGAGAAAGACCGACTACCACGCTCTCGCGCGACTCGTGCCCAAGGATCAAATTGACCAGGAAGTCGTCGCCAAACTGGATGGACTCCTAGCCGTCGCCCAGAAAGCCAAGTCGAAGGAAACCTGAAATGCCCGAGAAGGCCATTTCCGAGTCCCCCCATAATCAGCAATGAACAAGATCAAACACGGCCAGTGGATTGGCACCTCAAATAATCATAGGGAAGATAAACATGTTGAGGTGGTCGCAGTCTTGAATATCGAAGAGCGATTGCCTAAAGAAGTTCAAGTTCTAACTCATGTGCCACAGTATCCGCGGGTGCGGACTGTCGTAACCATTCCATTTGACGACTTTGATAATGAGTTGGATGTTGTTTTGCCTGATGTGCGAATTCTTGACGTGAACACGGGCGCTTTGACACCTATCAAGGACTATTGGAAAGCCCACAAGATACAAGAGCCTTTGCCAACAAGAACCCGCTACAAGTTCATGAGCCAAGACAAGATTTTATCCGGCACGTTCACCAACGATATAGGCGCCTCCGGCACGTTCAGGGTCTCGCGGGATCTCGCCCCTCCCGATCTTGGGTTTGATTTCGGCGTCATTCAGCGTCTTTGCCCACGCGCGAGCGTCTTTTCAATAATCTGTTCATTTCCGCCTCACAATCAGAGCCTATCCTGATAATCCGTGTTAATCCGTGCCATCCGTGGTAAAAAATATATTTGCAAAATGTAACCCATGCGGTATTGTGGCGGCGGTGGCTGAGGGCGGTTTGTTCTT
>PLGF01000004.1:0-15788 GCA_003138485.1 Verrucomicrobiales bacterium
CCGCTGCCGGCAGCCTCGGTGGCGGAAATCCAAAGCCATTGATCATCTATTACACGCTCGACGGCAGCCAACCCTCCACGAGCAGCACGCCCTATACGGGCCCGATCACTCTTACCAACACAACGACCGTAACCTGGATGGGAACCAGGGGAGGGTATGTTCCGCAGTACGCCACGAATCTCTACACGTACGTGCCACCCGTGACGGCGACTCCTCTGCCGGGGACCAACAACAACGCCATCGACATCACGCTGGCGGTCGCCAACGGTCAGATGATCTCATACACCTTGGATGGGGTTGATTGGCAGAATTACAACAACCAGCCGATCCACGTCGACGGTTACGGAGATGGGATGCTGAGCCTTTCCGCCACGTATTCCGGCGGGCTGGTCAGCACATTCACCTACTACTTCACAGCGCTCGCGCCCGTTGTGACGCCGGCAGGAGGGCTTATCGCGAGCAACATTCAAGTCACAGCGACAGACGGAGGAACAGCCAACTGCTTCATATACTATTACGCCGGTGACCTGGGAGGCGATCCCGCTGATTTGGGAGTCACGCCCACCCTTTACACGGGGCCCATTGCCGTGACCGGCAGCTACAATCTCGTGTTCGAGAGCACGAAAACAGGATATGCGGACAGTCCCCTGGTGAACATGACCTACATCGCCCAGTTGCCGCCGATACAGGTTCTGACGGGCGGGGGGGCATTCACCAACATGGTGGCGGTCAGCCTGGCCGGCGGACTCTCCGGCTTTGGCGGAACCTACAACATGATCAACCCGGACGGGACCACAACCGCGCTCAACAGCTCGTCGCCCAGCGTCAGCTTCAACGTGAATGGGACCGGGACCTACACATTCCACATGACGCGCGCCGGGTGGATCGACAGCCCGCCTGCAAATTGGACCGGCTCTTTCCGGGTCACCGACCTGCAGATAAGCCCAAATACCCCCATTATCAGCGATCCAAATTACCCAATCGTCGCCAGCGGAGATCCTTCTAATCCGAAGTCCTTGGTCATCTACTACACACTGGATGGAAGCCTGCCGACCACGGGGTCTTCCCTCTACACCGCCCCCCTAACCTGCAGCACGGATACTACGATTACATGGCTGGCGACCAGAAGCGGCTATAGTCCGGAATACCAGACCAATGCGTACCACTACATACCCGGGGCAAGCCTCTCGCCGACAAACGCCCTGTTTTACAACGCGCAGCAGTTCACAATCACCGGGTTTGCCGCAGGCACAGTATATTTCCGCACAAATTACGGCCCTTGGGCGGCTTACAGCGGGCCTTTCACGATCGACGGCGAGAGCGTCATCGACTATTATGCCTCTGCTTCCCAGGCAGCCAGCTTAACCAACGAGTTTGTGGCGAATTTCCAGGTGGCACAACCGGTGGTCACCCCAAGCAGCCAGGTTGTCTCCAATGCGATTTACATCACAGCGAGTTGCAGCACCGCCAACGCTGCGATCTACTATGACTCGGGCATGGATGCGAACTGGCCTTCCATCACAATGGCAACCAGCCCAACTGGCCCGGTTTACAATGGCGGACTGACGCCTTACACGGCTTTCATATGGCCGCCCGGCGACGTGTACTTCAACACTCTGACAAACCTCTACACCAACAGCTTCGCATTTGACGGTCAGACCTCGCGCAATTTCGTTTTTATCGGCCGCAAGCCGGGCTACTACGACAGCGCCTTCAGCAACAACCAATACACCGCAATCCTGCCCCTCCCGGTCTCAACACTCGGCACCAATATTACGATCAGCGGTCCGACGGTGAACACAATTATCTCCAGCGTCCCGGCCAACTGGAATGGTGAACCGTGGGCAAACAATGTGGCGACCGTCCAGCCCACCTATGCCGAATCCGGCGCCTATTATTACTCGACCTGGCGAAACGCCTGGGCTAACTCGCCGACCCTGACGGTCACTGTCAGTTACGCCCATCCTGCCATCTTCACCAACAGTTTGCCCCTCCAACTGGTTCAGCCGGGCACCGTCTACACGATCGGCCGCATGCCAGACCAGTATGAAGCGGTCGGCACCCTGGCAAATGCCCCCACCATGTGGTACAATTGGGCTGCTCCAACAACTGGCGTCGCTACAGTTTCCGTGCTGAACAACGACACCGGCGCCAGCAATGCATTCATTTGCGCTTTCGGGCAGGGGACGGCTGTGACGAACTTCTCCACTTTGTCATCGAACTTCCTGCCGGGCACGATACAGGTCGTCGGCGGGCAAGAATACCAGATGGCCATTTACCAGTACGATCCAGCTTCAACGAACTTCCAGGTTGACCTAAGCTTCGTGCCAGAGCCGGCGAACGACAACTGGGCAAACGCATACTCGGTTCAATCGGCTGTTCAATCCGGGCAACAGATTACCGGATACACGCTTGCCGCCACGACAGAGGCAGGCGAGCCGGCCGGGACAAACACGGTGTGGTTCCAGTATGATTGCTACCAGGCCGGAGTCCTGGCAATCTACCCGAGCGGAGGAAACATCTCCCTCTGGCAGGGCAGTTCCGTCAGCAACCTTGCTCAAGTTCCGGCCTACTACACCACACCCATGGATCCGCGCTGGACCGACATCAATTATTACAACGTGGCCATGAGCATGGGAAGCCAGCCGAATCCTGGGTTCAACACGAATGGCATTGACTTCAACCTGACGCAGCCGGGCACCTATTACATCAGGCGGAGCGGACCACCTGTGGTTTACTCAGATGAAATGGAGTTCCACCTCCGGCCCATTAATGACAACTTCCAAACGCCGATTAACCTGCCGCTGTCCAGCACCATTGGCAGCACGGCACAAATCCAGCTTGACACCTTTTCCTACACTTACACGTCCGAGGGCGCCACCCTGCAAAATGGGGAGCCGGCCAGCCCGCTCGGCCCGGCGACCGTCTGGTATCTCTGGCAGGCTCCCGGGAACGGAGCATTCAGCGTTGGAGCAACCCTGACACCGCAAACGTTCAATCAAGATCCCGAAGCGTTGCTTTACCCGTGCCAGATCGACATGTACCAAGGGAATTCCCTCAACGAATTGCAACCGGTTCCCAGCTCGTATACCAATTCACTGGCTATTGTTGACACCAGGGGAAGCCCCACCAACATATCGTGGGACACGGCATGGCCGTTGAATGGCACAAGCGCGAATGTGGCGGAACCCGCATCCGGGGGAACCTGGTGGTTCACTTATGTCAGCCCGGCCACGGGGAGCATAACCATAGATGCCGGTGGAGCTTGGTCGGTTGAAAGCGGCTCGCGCTCTCAGGATGCAACCTGGATTGCAAGCCCAACCGGCTGGGGCGACGCTGGGCCTGGTTCTTTTTCCGCAGTAGAAGGCGAGACATATCACATATTGATTCCAGGCGGAGACCAGACCTTCTCGATTTTCCCCGCTGGAACGTACAGCATCACTGCCCAAGCAGGTCAACTTTATTACATTCGGCTCGGCGGAACAGGTTTCAGGCACACCATCACAGGAACGTTCGCAAGCGCCCCCGCCAATGATAATTTTGCCAACGCGCAGGTGATTGCCCTTTCACCCAACATCTACAACAACGGCCAAAAGGCGTCCATTACAGTAAACGGCTCCTTGGACGGCGCCGGCAGCGAGCCCGGGGAAAACATTACGGCAGCCGATGGCACTGTGTCGAGCCATACGGTCTGGTATGCAGTGACCCCAACATTTAGCGGACAAATGACGACCGACACGGGCGACGCGGTTTACAACAATGTGTATACAGCGGTCAGCGGATCACCGCCGTCCTTGTCATCCCTGACAGCGATTCCGACAGTCACATTCGCTGCAGTCGCGGGGCAGACATATTACATCCAGGTGTTGTCCGCGGCTGACCTGCCGTTCCAGCTCACCATCTCGCTCATAGAACTCCCCGTAAACGACATGTGGACCAATGCCTTGCCGCTGAGCATTTCCCAGTTTTACGCCTACAACAACTATGCCACCACGGAACCAGGCGAGCCAACTGAACCGTTTTCGCTCGGGGCCTCCGTATGGTGGGGCTACGCTCCAAGCCGGAACGGCACCCTGGTTCTTTCAACCTCGCCCCAGGTCGCCTCCATTTGGGAGGGGCGCGACTTCCTAAGCATGACCATGCTCTCAACCGAGATACCCACCAACGATATCAATGGGAACCTCCTCATGACGCCAATCATTCAAAACCTCATCGTCAGCAACCAATATTGGATATCAGTTGACTCAACAATGGGTTATGACATGGGCGATGGTGATATTCAAATCTCGGCTTCATACTATCCGGTCCCGACCAATGACAATTTCACCCAAGCCACTCCGCTCACATCATGGACTACATATCCAACTGACAACGGCGCCTTCTACTTTTTCTGGACAAGCGGTGAAAACTACGGCGCCACAGCGGAGCCGCAGGAGCCGGCCGGGCAAACCAACTCCATATGGTATACCTGGACCGCGCCCGCCAAGCTGATGGTTTATCCGTCCATCTATTCGGCATACATGGGTCAAGGCGGCCAATGGGGAGCCGCTCAATCCTATTGGGCCCCATCAACTTCAATGACGGCAAACGTCTACAGGGGGACCAGCCTGCAAAACCTGCAGCCGGTTAACAGCGCGTTTTTTGTCGCGCAGCCTGGGGAAATCTACTCCATTGCAGTCTGCGGACCCCAAAGCTCCTTCCAGCTCGAATGGAACACTGTATTATTCCCGAGTGATGACATGGAGGCCAACGCGATTCCATTTGCAGGATCACCCGCAGCTTTGAACCTGTACAATTTCGGCGCCAGCCGGGAGAGCTTCGAGCGGTCCCTGTTCAACAACTCGGTATGGGGCAAGTGGAATTCCGGAACAGCCACAATTATGTATTTGGGAATCCAGCAAGGCGGACCGGTCCCGCTCGTTTTCCCTCCAAACACCACAACCAACGAGATCACGGTTTACGATTCCCAGCTCAATGTCGTGACCCAGGTGGAGCTGACGAGCATACCCTGGTCTCCCAATATCCCGGTAATCACCCAGCCGGTTGGCACCAACCAGGAATACTACATTGCGGCTGCCTCCTCGGCTCCAGGAACCTTGCTCATTCAGGTGAGTGCAAATCCTCAGGGCCAGACAAACATTACGGACTTGAGCTGGACCCGACAGGCCATCGCCACCAACAGCACAATCTGGACGGCCCCAGCCAGCGCGCAGCAGCCGACCCCCTGGTTCTACTACTTGAATCTCCCGGTCACCGGCAATGTCATGGTGAGTGACGGCGGCGGCGGTTTGGCCAGCGTCTTGGCAGACGGGTCAGCCTTCCTGGTTCAAAGCGGTGTTACAAACAATTACACCATGCTCATGCCGGCATCGGCAAACGGCCAAGACATGATTGGCTTCCCGAACGCCGGGAGCACTCTCGTTGTGGACGTTTTGCCCCCCGTCAACGATCTAAGGGCGAACGCCATCCCCATGACGCTGACCTCCTCCGGGCGCAATCTCGTAACATCATTCACCACCTGCAACTGGCTGGCAAACACCGAAGGTGATGGCATGGTCAACAGCGTCTGGTACGCGGTTTACGTTCCCACCGCCGGAGTTGCCCAGATCGTTAATAACCCGTATCCAGGCGCATCAGTGGGAACCACTTTGCACTGGATTCAAACTGATGCGACCAGCATGGGATCGATGGCCTCAGCCAACATGATCAGCGACCAGGTATGCCGGATGAGCGGCGCCTACGCCGGCGTCATCAACGTCAACGTTGCCCAGGGCTACTATTACGTGGTTCAGTCCGACGGGCCCGGCCTGTCGACCTTTGGCGTCACTGTGACTGCGGCGCCGGCCAACGATGATTTTGCCAACGCCACCCCCTTCACCTGGGCAATCTCCGCGAGCTACAGCAATGGAGAAACTTACGGGGCATCATACAACGTCGACGTCAATGGGGCCACGGTTCAGCCGGGCGAGCCTCCGACCATCGGGCAAAGGACCGTGTGGTACAGCACTACGATACCCAATGCCGGCCAAATCACCTTCAACAATCAGGACTCGATTTACACGGGAGACGGCACCATGGCCGGCCTGCGGGAATTATTTGGGGCTGGCCAAGGGACAGGCCAACTGATGGTTGCCGCGGGCGAGAATCTGTGGGTGCAAGCCAGTGGATCAGGAACGGCCTACATCACCCCAGGCCCCCACTCGATGCAACTGATCGTGCAGCCGTACAACGACGCGATCGCCAACGCCATCAACATCACCAACTACGTCCCGGTGACGCCTGCCAACTGGAACGGGCAGCAGGTTTATATGTACACGTTCCAAGCACCAGCCGGATTTTGGACCCTGGCCAGCGACGGGCACTACATCCGCAACTGGTACTGCGTGCATGCGACAACGAACCTGCTGAACGTCACTGTTTCGCAGCCAGACAGCGCATCCGGCTACTACGACTTTGGCGCTGGCCTGGGCACGGAGCTGCAGTACAACCAGGTCGTTTACGGCCCCGGGACACACTTCTACTATCCGAACGTGTGGGGCGCCTCACCCTATGACATCAACGTTCCGCAGACCTGGGACTATTACGAGGAGCAGCTGATCTACAGCACGACGGGTTCTGACCCAACATATCGCGGTCTGTTCGACCTGACCGCGTTCCCCGTGGGGGCGGGCATCTCCTACCTGTATGCTGTTCCGCAGAACATCCTGTTCCAAAATGTCCAGTCCGTGCTGCTGGCCAACCCGGCACAAAGCACTGCGGCGGGTCCCGGCCCATGCACCTACACGTTTATCCTGGCGCAGCCGGATACCGTGTGGCTGACCCCGGTGTTCCCATGCGCAGCGCCTCAATCCGTGCTTCTCACGTCGCAAGTGAAATCCCAGCAGGTTTTCGCGTATGATTACCTGGCCACCATCGAAACCAACGAAGTGTCGCAGCCCGGCTCCTACGGCTCCACCTGGTGGTCGATGACCATGCCTCTGACAGGAACCCTCACCGCAAGCGCCACGGCAGACCCAAGCATGGCGGGATCGCAGGCGCCCTTGCTTTACATGTGGAAGGGCACTGCCATGACCAACCTGCAACTGGTTTCCAGCAACTTCAACAACAGCGGGGTCGTGGCAGGCCAGCTCAATGCAGGGGATCCTGTCAGGATCAGCGCCGATATTGGGCCCGCCGGACCAGGACTGTTTACCCTGACGCTAACCGAGGGTCCGGCGGTCCTCAACGGAACGCCCGACCAAGCTCAATATGTCCTTCCCTATAACGAGGTGAACTTCGACAACGGCAACGCATGGGACTACCAACAGGCCTGCAGCATCCAACTTGGAGCGACAAACTTGTGGTATCGCATGCTGGCTCCCGGCAGCGGATGGCTTCAGCGCCTTGACGCGGACAATACGACGGCAACGCTCTATTCCCCGGTACTCCAGGACATCCAGCTCATTCCCCCCAGCTGCAGCTTCTCGGGCACCTTGACGGTCAACGTAAGCACAGAGGATGCCATTTATGGTCCGAGCCTCATCTATTACACCGCGGACGGAAGCACACCAACCACGAACTCGCCGGCCTATGCCTCACCCTTTGTTCTGACCAATACCACCACCATCAACCTGCTTGGCATCCGGCCGGGGCGCACCCCGCAGACCTGCACGGGAACATACACCTATCAAGGGTCCGTTCAGTGCAGTTTAGCCAGTGATGGCAGCTATTTGGCGCCGGTCACATTTACCCTGAGCGACGACAATACGAACGCCGCGCTCGTTTACCGCCTCACCGGGGGCAATTGGATGACCTACACCAATGCGGTGACAATTGACGGGATAGGGTCCGGCAGCGGCTACGTTTACTTCTCGCAGGTGGTCAGCGGCCAGACAAACACAGAGCAGTTTGTGCATTTGCAGTTCACCGCCAATCCTCCGCAGGTCAATCCGCTCGATGGCGTGTTCCAGGGCAGCAACATCGCCATAACCGACAACACCGGAGAAACGGTGTTTTACACGAAGCTGACCATCAACCAACTCGTGACAGGGGGGTACGATGCAAATGCCGCCGTCCCTGCCAATCAGACCAGCACCGGAACATTTACAGGGTCACTGTCACTGGCCCCTGGGAATTATATGTTCCAATTCCAGACGCAAAAGACGGGGTACCAGCTCAGTTCTCCCATCACCGGGACATACTTGATGCAGCCGCAACCGCAATGAAGCTCCAATCCAACTGACCATGCGGCCAAAATCGCAAGGGGACCCTGCAACCATGCCAGATCAGCACTACAATGAGGGATATGGTGAAGAAATTGCCTAAGGCACCGCCCTTAATGGCTGCCCTCTTGCTTTGGACGCTGTCGTGCGCCATGGCGGGCGCGCAAACCATAGACCCCAACAACCCGTCACTGGGAGCAATATATCCGCAACTGGACGGCGTGACGACCGCCAGCGTTGGGGGGATTATTTACATTACGGGGCCGCCTGACGCCTTAACCTGGCAGGGCGCCTATTTAAGCTGGGGAAACGCAACCGCCGCGGATGCCTCCCTGCCTCCGTCCGAAGCGATTTATTACCGAATCGACGGCGGATTATGGATTGAATACAGTGGCACAACAATCCCATTCAGCTCGACGAACAGCACCCAGTTGGATGTGTACGGCACCATCGGCGGACAGACATCGCAAACCAACACATACAAATTCAACATTCAATACAATGACCTGCTCATCTCGCCCGCAAACTACGCCTGGCCCTCTGTGAGCACCAACCTGACTGGATCCAACATGGTCAACAATGTTTGGACCCCGGTCTATCAAACATGCTTTCAGCGCAGCGCCTCTCCAGTCTCAACCTGCGTGTTTACGAACTCGGTGGCAGTGAGCGCCACCGCAACCGGACCCAATTCCTGCACCGGCAATTCCTACAGTCTGCCGCCCCTCCAGATAGGGTACAACACGGACGGCTCCACCAACTGGACACCCTACAGCGCGCCCATCACCCTGACGAACAGCACCACGATCTACTGGATGGCCGCCCGGCAGGGTTTCAGCACGCAGTATGCAACCAGCGCCTATGCGATCTTCATTAACGTCACGATGACCCCCGGAGGAGGGGTCTACTCAAATGCAGTGACGGAGACCATCAACACGCAGGGAGCAGCCGTGCAATACCGCGTGAACGGCGGGGGTTGGACAAACTACACAGGGCCCTTTGCCGTGAACGGAGATGACCCGGGCAATCCCCCCACCTACGGAGGCGGAGGATCGGCCACAGTTCAGGTAAGCTATCTTTCGGGCAGCTTGTATGTCACAAATACTTATAACCCGGCATTCGTCATCGCGCCATTGGCTGCAACTCCCGCCCCCAACGGCCCTGTTAACAACGGCGGGGTTAGTTGGACCTACACCAACACGCTGGCAGGCCCGGTGACACTAACCGTCTCGACCGCGACTGAAGGAGCCACCATCCTGTATTCGTTGTCCGGCAGCGCCTTGCTCAACAGCATCAACAGTCTCGGCATCAATCCCTGTGCAACGAACGTCTACACGGGGCCCATCACCATTGCCAATCGATCCTATTTGTTCTTCCAAGCAGTGCAAGCCAATTACTCGGGTTGGAGCTCCAGCCCATGGCAGCTGACCTACACGCTCCTGGCGCCGTTGAGCGCGCCAGTGTTCAATCCTCCCAGCGGAACAACCCTCAGCAACCAAATCACGCTGATCGTAACGGAGCCGGACGGTTACACGCCCAGTCAAGGCGCGGCGTTTTCCCTCGGAAACGGGCAGGGATATTATTTGCCCGCCGTGGGGGCTTACACCGTGAACAGCGACGGAAGCATCAGCCAGAGTTATCTGGTGTCCGGAAGCGGCACCTACACCGCCTCCCTGGTTGGAGGAATTTCTGGAGAAACAGGCCCGCCGGCTTCCACGACGTACACCTTTGTCGTCAACGAGCTGGTCACCACCCCAAACCAGGCATTCAACAGCCCTCTTGCCGTTTCCGCATCCGGCGCCGGCGGAAATTCAGAGTCGCCGGCCTTGTCGATTTACTACAGCACTGACGGCACCCTTCCTACAACCAACAGCGCCCAATTCGCCTCGGCGCTGACCCTGACCAACACGACCACCGTAATCTGGATGGGCTATCGCACCGCCTACACACCGCAGTACGTCACAAACACCTACACCTTCGCGGGACCTGTAACCGCCAGCCCGATCCCGGGACAATACAACCAAGCCGTGGACATAACCCTTGCCGCACCAGGCAGCGGGATTACCTACACGCTTGATGGCAACAACTGGATCAGCTACACCGCCCCAATCCATCTCGACGGATATGGGAATGGAGCGGCGACGCTGCAGGCGTATTACTCAGGGAGCCTCACGAACCAGCTCGTTTACACGTTTCAGGCCGGCGCGCCCCAGGTCACCCCAGCCTCCACCAACTTTTTAGGATCGCTCACCATCACGGCCACGCCAGGAGCGAGCGGTGGAAACATCGCATATTCCGTCAGCGACCAAAATGGAGGCGCGCTTCAATCGAATGTTCCTTACACCAATGCCATCGTCAACACGGGCAGCTACAGCTACACCTTCCAGGTTTCAAAGAACGGCTACAGCCCAAGCCCGTTTACGGTCGTGAGTTACGTCAGCTTGAAGCAAACCATCCTGACCGTCACCAACCTCAGTTCCTTGACAATTTACGCAGACCAGCAGACCGGAAGCCCTTGGTGGCAGATCTTTGCCGGCAACGCTCCCAACAACCTGGCGAGCGCCATAACCTTCGCCTACACGCTCCCGGGCCAGATTGCCAGCATTGCACTTGTTGACAGCCCTTACTCCTACTACAGCTGCTACATCAGCACCAATGGAGGAACCAATGCGCTGATCATACCGTTAACCCTGATCCAGGACAGCGACACTGCAAGCGTTTGGACGGCCTCATACAACGGTGCCGGCAACAGTCAAACCACCAGCTATTTAAACCCGGGAGTGACGCAAGTGGCAAGCAGCACCAATCAGTCCGCCGTCCAAACGGCCCAGAATCCCGGCCAGGCGTGGTTGTTCCAGCAAACACCGTTGGTTGCAGATCCACTGACGGCTCAGATGTTGGCCGGCAGCCTGTGGCTGAATTCAAATCAGGATTACCTGATCTCGGTTCAAAGCACGGTTTCCGGGAACTATAAGCTGGTGGCCGAGTTGCGGCAGCTTCCGTCAAACGACGCCTTCTCGAACGCCATTCCGTGGCAGCCGGCCACGTCGAATAACTTGCCTCTGGCTGTCACCACCCAGGGATACAACATTTACGCCACGGCCGAGCAGGGGGAGCAGATGGTCATGGGGGGGCAGACTGTTTGGTACCAGATATTCCCATCCCAAGGCGGCAGTTTCATGGCGCAGGTTGATCCGTATTCGGACACCCGTTTCAACATAGGGGCCAACCTCAAGCCCTTCGACTTCAGCCTGCTGAACCCTGAAATGACAATATGGCAGGGCACGAACCTCGGCGCGTTGACCCTCATCGCCGACTCGAAGGTTCCCAACCCCAGCACCGCCGTCACCCCCTACAACTTCCCCGACCAGGTCGGCTGCACCATGCAGGGCAGCAATACTTACTACTTGCGCATCGACGCTTCCGCCAGCCCGGGAGAATACACCTTGACGAAGAACTTTTATCCGACCGCGAACAACGACAATTTTGCCGATGCCACGCTGTTGCTGTCCACCGCCTCTGCCTACAACAACGGCACTCGCTACATCTATGGTGAGAGCAGTGGAAATTACGGGGCCACCACGGAGGCAGGCGAGCCGCTGGTGGACAGTCACAGCGTTTGGTTCGAGATCATCACCCCCAGCGCCGGGTACCTTTACTCTTCAGCGGCCAGCACTGTTCCTGGCAGCAACGTGGTCGTTTATCCGTATGTAATCCCATCGGGCGAGGCCGCGGCGCTTCCCAACTTGGCGGCGTGCCCGCAGAACACATTCCTTGCTGCCGGCACACCCGTATATTTGGCCGTCTGCGGCGATGAAACCACATTCAACCTCAGCGCGGTGCTGACGATGCCTCCTGCAAATGATTACACGACAAATGCACTGATTCTGTCCGGAGACGCACCGAACACGACGCTGTTCTACGTCTACGATTCCTATTCCAAGGCGGACGAGGCTCTGGATGATCAGATCCCTGGCGCCATGAACTCCATCTGGTGGAGCGTCACGCCCAACAATCCAGGAACCTTAACGGTCCAAAACTCTGACGGAGTGTACCCCAACACCTACTGGAAGCTTTTCGAAAGCGGGCAGGAAATCCCCGTGTTTGATTCTCTTCCGGATCGGCGCACGTATCAGCTCGCCGACACCGCTGCATACCTGTTCAGGCTCACGGTTCCCAATACCAACATGGGTGATGGGCACCTGAACTTCATTCTCTACCCGACCCCAACCAACTACCAGGGAAATCCGGCCCCGATCATCGACTACACGATGGAAACTTATGCAAACGGACTGGTTTACCTTTACTCGGCCGATGGCATCGACAATGCCACCAACCAGCCGGGCGAACCCTTTAACCACACGGTCTGGTACTCCTGGGAGCCTCCACTTCCCAATAACGGATTGGCCCAAGTGAGCGTCAGTTCGTCCAATGTCAATTACCAGGTGAATCTGGACGGAACCGGCATTGCGGCAAACCCAATCCCCTGCGGGCCTGCCGACAGCCTCCTCATCGCCGTTGGCGGCAGCATCGACACATTTGCAGTGGGCATCGATTTTAGGAAGCCGCCCAGCAACAACGCGCTGTCAAACGCCATCCCGGTACCGCTTGGTCAAGACTACCTGTTCTACACCAAATACGGCGTAATGAGCTCCAACGATGTGCCCGGCGCGGCCGACCTTTGGTGCAGGTATGACCCGCACAGCGAGACCAACGTGTCCTTTTACGTCACGCCGGCATCCAACGGGCTGCCCGTTGCGCTGCAGGTGATCCAGGACAACCAAGTGGTTGGCCAACAGACGTTCGCGCTGATTAACGAACCGCCGTTGAATATCACCTTCCTCAGTACTGATATGGCAACGCTGCGCCTCATCGTGGCACAGCCCGATACGGATCTCACGCTTTCCATCCAGAGCCAGGCCCTTAACGATAACTTTGCAAATGCGGAGGTCATCAACCTGGTGCCATCTTCCCAGACCGTCTCGGTGGAAGGAGGGGCCATGACGCTCACCAAATACACGGAGCACATCGTGTCGAACAACGAAAATGCGACCCGCGAACCGGGGGAACCCTTCTCCGGCTTCTTCACCCGCGACCCCGGTGATCTGGCGGGGCACAGCCTCTGGTGGCAAGTCACCACGCCTGTCGAAGGAATCTTCAGCATCAAGACCCGCCCGGCATCCGACCTCCTCGACATCGAAGTGACCCAGAGCAACACCCTCCCTCACAGCATCTTTGACTTCATCGCCTGGAACTCGACCACGATGACACAAAACTCAATCCCTGCGGACGGCACCGTCGTTTTCGAATCTGGACCCGGACAATCTTACTGGATACGCATCGACACACTCGTTGGGGGCACTGGCAGGGTGGATTTTGATGTCTCCCAGATTTCGCTCCCCGCAGGCGATAGTATGCTGAACCCCGTCGTGCTGACGCCATCCGGCAGCCCCCGGACATCTTATTACCTCGGCAAATACCCATCAACCACGGGAGGAAGCAGCTTCTCTTCGCTCACCACAATCTACGGCGCCACCCGGCAGTCCATCAACGGGGTGCTGGAAAACGCCGCCCAAAACTATTTGATCAATGGTGGACACAGCCAGCAGTGGGATCTGGGCCAACTGCCGCTTTATCCGGCATGGCAGACGGTGTGGCACAAGTTTACCCCGCCAGCCACCACCCGTTACGTCGTCCAGAACTCGGCAAGCTTTGACCCTATCATCCTGCTCACCCAGACTGACCCCGCCGTGCTGGAGGCTCCCTACCTGGGCATCGACAACAACTCGGAATTAACTTTCATCCAAGGACAGACCTACTACTTCATGGTGGATGCGCTGGTCCCGCCGGCAGCCACGTTTAGCGGCAATCCGCTGTTCTTCCTCATGTCCGCGGCGCAGCTTTGCGATACTCCCATTGACGTGGGGATCCAAGGCCTGAATTCGGATATCAACCGTGACTGCGAGGATTCCATTCCGGGGGTAATCTCGTTGAGCTTGGTTCCCAGCGCAGTGCCGGCAAATGACTCAATCCTGGATCCGCTCCCGCTCTTTTTGGGGAAGGGTTATGTCCAGGACAGCTGCACAGATCCTTACGGCAACTATTTGGTCCGATATGCGGAGGAGAACACAAACGCGACCAGCGAAACAAACCCGAACTATGTCGACGCGGATTACATGGGCGGAGCCGGCAAAACGCTGTGGTGGACAGTCACCGCTGCCATAAGCGGGCCGATGCACATCGACACTTCCGACAGCCAGATGCCCGTAATCATCAAAGTGCTTCCAGGCTCAGTACTGTCTGGCGGCTATCTGTTTGGCGGAGGCCAGGCCAATTTCCAGGCCATTGCCGGGATGAACTATCTCATCGGCATGGACTCGGCCGCCGGCACCAGCGGAATGATGGCGTTCACCGTTTACCAGTCACCCACCAGCCCGCTGAACGACAACTTTGCCAACGCCCAGCAAATTACAACCCCGCAGGTGTGCGGAACGCTGAATTACTCGACCATCGAGCAGTATGAAAGCACTGCCGCCACCGGCAGCATTTGGTATAAAGTCAGGAACTACAGCCAGACAAACCAGTCGTACGTCTTCCAGCTCGCTGCCACCAATGCGCTGATGGACCTGTTCGAGAACGCCGACGAGGCCATCCTAAACTGCGTTCCAGAGGCTCTTTCCACGAACAACATCACTTACTCGGCCCAGGCGGGCGAAGAGGATTACATCCGCGTCTGGACCACAAACGCTCCGCCCTCGGGGATCATCACCATCAACAGCACGTTTGACCCGAGTTGGTATGCCGCGCAAGAGTTTATCACTCCATCAACCAACTTTATGGGTTCCCTGGCCATTCAGGCCCTAAGCCAGTCCTCTGTGATGCCCTTGGTTTATTACTCACCTGAAAACACCGCCACCAACAGCGCTTCTTACACTGGACCCTTCACCATCACCAATTCCCAGACCATTGACTTCCTGGTGCAGGTTCCAAACGTCCTGAGCTATCACGTAACGAACACGTATATCAGGCTGCCGGACTTGTATATAACGCCATCCTGCGTCTTTTCAAATCAACTGCAAATTGCCGTTGGCAGCGCGCTCAGCGGCGACACCGTGGCATACATGCAAGGGCCCCCGGATGGGACCGCGCCCCAGCAGCAATCCTGGCTGCTCTTCCCCGCTGAAGGACTGACCATCACAAACTCGGCCGAGATCGACTTCATCGTTTCCGGAAACGGCTCTTACGAACTCGCGCAGCAGCATTACACCAACACGGTGGCCGCTCCACAGATCGCCGCCGCCGGCTCGCTCCTTACCATAAGTTCTGCAACCCCGGGAGCCTCGTTGCAGGTGCAGCAGAGTGGAGCGGTACTCGCCTATCCCACAAACTTCGTCAACGTGGCGGCCACGGCGCCGCAGGTTCAAGCCACAGCGATGCGTCCCGGCTGGTTGTCCAGCGCAACTGACTATGATTTTTCGCCGGTGGTCACCAATCTGGCCCAGATTCAAATCGTCACCAACGTCCTGGCCGCCAATGAACTGGACATAACGCTTGTAAACCCCAACGGTTCTGCCTCGGTGACCTGGTACA
>PLGF01000004.1:15814-23600 GCA_003138485.1 Verrucomicrobiales bacterium
TCGGGCCAATGACCACTCTTCATTTCACGGCTACGCTGCTCATGCCGCAGATGTCAGAGGTGGACAACCAGCTGCTGGTGGTGAATCCAAACACCGTCCAGAGTGATCTCTACATAAACTCCATTGACATGGGGAACGTCAGCCAATACACTCTCCCTGTTCAAATTGGCGTCATGGACACAGCCTGCGTGTTGTCCGCTCTGGCCAACCCCAGCCCGACGAATGAATTCATCCCCCAGTTCACCCTGGCCCTGACGGTTTCCCCCGCGGGAGAAACCTTCTATACGGACTTGCCGGTCACCATTACGACCGGGCAGGGATCCTTGAATGCGACCGTCAGCGAGAATGGCGTTCCGGCCGTCAACTACCTGAACGTCGGGAGCACCCTCCAACTGACATTGGACCGCTCAGCCAGCATTGTGGCCTCCGTCCTGCTCTACGGCCACACCAACACCCCCTCGACCAACGCATACCAAGCCCAGGTCGGGGCCGTGCAGTACAGCATGCCCGGCGTTATTGATGCCGGCCAGACCTACAATTCCCTGACTCCAGTGATCCTGAGTTGCGCGACTCCAAATGTCACCTTCGAGTATGCCATCGGCAACAGCGGCAGCTGGCTGCCGCTGCCAAACAACCAACTCCAGCTGCTGAATGGCACATTTGCCTACTATCTGAAGGCGACCCGCGCCGGCTGGACCGGCAGCCCCGTCCTGAACGCCACCTGGACGGCAGGCGTCGATGCCAATGCCCTTGTTAACTACGTGGCGCAGTATTACACAATCTTTCCTGGAAACCCGCCAATCCCGGCAATTATTACCGCTACAAACAGCGCCCTGGCCGATTATCCGCCCTATTCCTACGAGAACCTCGTCTGGATGAATGGGGCAAGCCCCTCAGACTCGCTGCAGATCTCCACCCCGGGCGTTTACGGCATATACCATCAAGTGGTGAAGTGGTTCCAGGAATCCGAATCGGTGTTCATCGGAACGTACGGCCCGACGAATTTAACCTATGTCACCGTCACCCGCTTCGACTGGAGCGTCGTCCCAAGCCCGGGCAGCACCAATGACCTTGGACTGACCGTGTCCGGCGACACGAATATTTCCGACAACGTCTACTTCTACAAACCTACGTGGATACAAGCCCGGACCAATCTGCCGCTGCAGGCCATCGTCACGAACAACCAGGGGAATGCCACAGGTTACATCGATATGACGCCCTTGCAGAATCCGACCAACTCGACGATGTACCTGATTCCAGGCAACCTGTACCAGAACAGCGACAGCATCAATCTTCGCTATTGGGTTCCAAATGGAAATTCAAACACCACAAACTATTTTACGATGAAGTTCAGGACCCTGGCACCGATGCAGTTCCGCTCTGCCACCAATAATCAAGTCTTGATTGCTCTTCTCAGTCCAGATTACAGCTCGCAGCATGTGAACGTCTATTACACCACAAACAGCGCGGCTCCGCAAAACGTTCCGTTCCCAGCACCATTTCCGATGCCGGACTTGAACGGCTTGAGCGGAAGCATGGCGATACAATCGCTTATGAGCGGGCCGACCAACCTGTGGATGCTCAACAGCCAGTATGAAGTCGACATGAGCAGCATAACCAACTATCTTCCAAATGGGATACCTCCCCTACCGATCTATGGCCAGTAAGCACATCCTATTAGCACTCATCGCCGCCGGACTCGGCACAAACCAGGCGCGCGCCCAGGACGGCCCTGATCCTTTTTCAGGCGTGATCTGCCCAAACACCCCCACTCAAGTTCTGGATTTTACTGGAGGCGCATGCCCGCGGACGCCGCCGGCAGGAAGCACAGTCGCAACATCATTTCCCGCAAACACTCCCACTTCTGTGATGGGCGAACGGCGCTGCAAGTATACTTCATATGCTTACGTTTGGGCAACCGGGCAATACGTCACTTCGAGCCACGCCGACTTGATTGATCCGATCGAGTGCATTCCCTACTTTTGGGGGCAGTGGTGGAACCAATGGGGCCACGGAACTGACGCCGGAACTCCAAACCCGGTAACTACGGATGGGATGGACGGCACGGTCATTCACGCGAGAATAGATTATCCAGGATCGTCATTGAACTTGTTCGACCCGGGATCCGGCGCCGCCGCCAGCGCCTGCGCAATGCTCAACGCGGGGGTGCTTTGGCACAACCTTACTTCTACAACCTGTATTGGCGGCATACCCGAGTGGTCTTGCCCGTGCGTCGTCACGACGGGTGAAAACTGTCCCGATGGACTTTGGGCTGGCTTGTTCGGAGACGATAGCGGCCTCTGGGGCACGATTTATGCCACCGGCCAAATTTACCCTGACGCGTGGCAGACCATCGAGTTTTACGCCCCAATCCTGTACATAACCACTGCACCAACCAACTCAGTTCCTCCCATCTTTCCAATTCGCGTTCCACCTCCGC
Organism: Verrucomicrobiales bacterium; assembly: GCA_003138485.1. Classification (GTDB taxonomy): domain Bacteria; phylum Verrucomicrobiota; class Verrucomicrobiia; order Limisphaerales; family Palsa-1400; genus PLGF01. Next base: position 18,255 of record PLGF01000004.1, read on the forward strand.
CCGCAAACCCGCCCGGCACGCCGGGAAATCCACCGGGAACGCCTCCAGGAACACCAGGAACGCCAACGGGAACAGGAACGCCTCCTTACTACCCACCTATATACCCGCCAGGTTACCCCGGCATTCCCGGCAATGGCACTCCCGGCAACGGCAACCCCATCAACCCGACCAATAATCCAGAAGGCAACACGACAAACGGAGCGAGCGACTGCACGTTTGGGCAGCAGACCATCCCATTGGATGTGCCGCAGTGGCTCAACCTCAACTATGACCAATACCTGCAAATCCAACAGGTCCCAAGCCAGCCACCGGGATATCCGCCGTTGTTTGCCTGGTCATCTCCCAGCCTCACCTTATATGGAGGAATTACCCAAGGATACGCAACTTGCGTCTACGACAACAATCAATACCCGTGGCTGGTCTTTTCTTCGGGTCCAGTGTCCGGCGCAAGCATCCCCTCCGGCGGCGCGGCTCAGCAAGTGGCCGATGCAAGCGACCTCCTGGCCATTTCAGGAGCCAACGGCCCAAACAGCGGCATGACTACGGCAGGGATGCTCCTGTACGGAATGGAGCACTATCCGATAAACGTCCAACCCATAAGCTCCGCAGGCCAAGTAGCCGTTCCCTTGCCCGCCTCATCCCCCTGCATTACGATTGTCTATCAGTTTCCAACACCCACGGGCGGCAATGGAGCGCTGAACCTGGACGGCACCGTATGCGAAGATACCGGCAGCGTCATGTTGCAGACGATAGACTTCACTTGGAGTTCATCTGGCATGACCAACCTAACCCTGGCCACCACCAGTCAGGCGCTCCAGCCGTACCTTCCAACCAATGTGGCGTGCGCCGGGGAAGTTACCGTCTCAACCAATTTTGATTTGACCGGGCCGGTCGAGGTAACCGTGCAGGGCGTGGACTGCAGTGGAGTGGCGCATTCCCTTTCGAGGCTGCTGTTAAGCGGAATGGGCCTGCCAAATGTGACCATGGTGACAAACTACCTCACCATTACAAACACATCGGTTTTGGCAACCTGGCAAATGGACATTACCACGACCAGCGATCCCAACAATGTCACGATCATGGTCTATCAAAATACAAACTATCTCTACCCCCCGGGCCAGCAGCCCGTGCTCATACCGACTCCGTTGTTTGCCCAGCAACAGATAGCCTATGGGGAGTATCAGACACCCACCTTGTCTCCGCTAACTTATACGGCTTCGACAACCAACTCGGGGCCCCTGACCCTGGTGGTGCAAGGCCCCTGCGGATCGACTAATTTTTCAACGAACATACCGCAGAGCCTGCCGCCGCAGATTTTCGTGTATTCAATGTACCAGCCGCCCGGCGCCCCAGTTCCACCAAATGCCACACCGGACCAGATCTATCTCCCGGCGGAGTTCTCCCCCTTTAATCCGTGCTACGTCAACCCGGGGACAGTGATCTACATGATCAGCAATACGGCCTACAGCCCCACCAATGTGAACAGCCCGCCCGTGGCCTACGCGCTGTACAGCGAACCTGGCATAGAGTCCACCGGGATTGGAACCTTGCTCAACTATCCGGCGTTTTCGATGGTGACCACCCCAACACAAATAACACTGCCCGCTGACTGGCAATATTATCCTTCAGATGCCGAGCCGCAGGGTCAACAGAGCGTCCCGGGCCAGACACTCCTTATGTCTGGCACGTTTTACGGGCCTGCTCTCTTCATCACCAACGATGTTCGCGACACGATACTGCACGCCTACACGGTCCAACCGGGCAATTGGTCGCCCACTGTGACCAACTTCTTAACCCGTATAACTGTGGAGACGCCGCTGGTTACAAACCTTCCGCCGGTCCTTTACAACGATACGACCGTATATGTGACCAACTGGGCCCAGCTGCTCAACGCCATGGTGTTCCAATACATCACTTTCGAGGCAATGCTGCCCATGTTTCCGGGCGATCCCACCTCCACAAATTTCACGTATCCAAGCCAGCCGGGGCCCAACTTTCTCAATCCGGACGATCCCCTGAGCGCGGGAGTGATTGCAATCTTCCTTGGAGGAAACAACCAAACCGCNNAACAACACGCAACTGAGCCTCGACACCTGGCTAACCCCGTCGTCAACCGACCAGCTGGGTGCCCCGGTAAAATTCTGGACTAACATGTTGCAGAACGCATCCCTCAACGAACACTGGTACCCTTACACTGGGGATCTGGCGCCGTGGCCGGCCGCTCCAGGCTGGCCGGAAAACTGGCCGGGATTTTACAACAACGACGGGCCCATAAAAGAGACGATGTGGGGACTCAGCACCAATGTGACCATGTTTAATGTGGGTGCAATCGCCGTCCAATGGCAAGGATCCAACCTGATCGCCGGCACGGCGACCTCAAATGCAAGCATCACTATTGTGCAGGAGACCGGCAACGGTGTCTGGGCAACCAACGCTGCAACAATCTCCGTGTCTCCCCTCGACCCAACAACGGTGCCCCAAATCGTAACTTCCTCCTTGAACCAGGCCGGAACGCTGACAAACTCCGTCACCAACCGGCCCGGAACCGCCATCGGATTTGCGAACGTGGACAATGCCTATCCAACCGAATTGATTGCAACGAGGCTCTACTACAATCCCGCCGTGACCAATATTCCCGCCACCGTCATCTTCGAGGTGGATACGAACTGCGACCCCATCATAACCATTAACCACGCCATCACGAACCTCTTCATCGGGACAGTGAGCGCTGACGGCACTTATGCGTATCAGACGCTTCCGATTCCATCCTACAGCACTCAAACGACCAGCATACGCATGGGTCAGAGCAATGGAACCTACATCGTTTATGCCCAGCCGATGATAGGAGCCCCCTTGAATATCGGCGTCACGCTGACGAACGCCTACACCATCAACCCGGCCGCCCAAGGGGGAACAATCGCAAGCGAACCGGCCACGGACCGCTATTTGCTGATCATCACGAACTTTCCGGTGACGGTTTCGCTTAACCCCGGGAACCAGAACACAGGGCTTATCGTTCAACCTCCCTGGGAACAAGGGGTGGGTCAGTACAGTTTCACGCTCAGCACGAACAGTCTGAACCTTGCAAGCACCCTCGCCTTTGCGACCACAAACCTTCTCACGACGCTCTGCTCCACCAACGAGATGCCGATCGACGTCGTAATCAACGTGTACAACACCCCTCCATTTCAAATTCCAGTTTCCACACCATCCACAAATAATTGCACCAATTTCGAGGGCGGCGGGACACCCACTCTAAACACAACCATCACAAACCAATGATAAACCTGAAGAAAACCGTGCTCATTCTGCTGGCCCTGACCGGGTTCGGAGCAACTGCTCAAGTCGCCTCTAACATTCCACCCGCCGTGCCTGGTGCTCAGTCAGCCATCAGAATCCCGCTGGCTTTCCCCAGTGAGGTGACCGTCGAGCTTATTAAAACAAATGCGGTGCAAGTTCTCACATTTACGGGAACAAACCTGACGGACCACGCCGTCAAAATCCTGGGATACGGAGCATCCTGCGGATGCACCACAGTGGATTCAAAAGGCCAAACCATTCCAGCAAACGGAAAAATGGAATACAGGGTCAAGATCGCAAGAACGCAGCCGGCCGTGGAGTACGCCAACATCCTGGATGAGAGCACCAATATTTATCAAGTAACTTTTAAAGTCAAAGCAGCCCCATCGAGCACCACGAACTCCCCCGCCGCGAACCACAAACCCCAATAACGCATGTCGAACCCCATCAACCGCCTTGCACTCGGCCTTTTGTTCATTTGTTCGCTGCCGGCCATCGCCCAGCCCGCAAATGTGAACCAAGCCACCAATGAATTTCAGCCCCTTCCAAGGCTCCAGGTAACACCCGACCAGGACAAGAACAAGGTTTACATGATGGGGCCGAACGGAAGGATCGTCGTCACCGATAATCTGCAGCCATCCTTCGTCATCTCCAACGGGAAGGTCATTCCCTACACCAACAGCGTCAGGAGCCGCCCGGCCCTTCCGCCAGGCACAAACCTGGTCAGCCAACCCAGATCGATGCTCCCTGAGAAGGCCCAAGCCGAATTTCAAGCGGCCATCAAGACATTCATCGCCCTTAAGCAAAAGGACCCCAACAGGATACTTCGGCTGGAGCAACTGATCACCGAAGCCAACGAGCAGCCGGAGGTGGCAAAAAAGCTGCAGGAGATCCAAAGGCTCGTCCACGATTACGTTGGCAAGAAATCCCCCAAGGATATCGAAGCGCTCGAGATTATGACCAAGCCGAAGGAAATCATGGAGCACAACGGGCTGCCTGGAAACCTCGTTTACTGACACCAACCTGTGGAACACATCCTCGCACTTCTTGCCTCGCTGCTGGCGTTGAATGGCAACCAGGTCATGGACCTGGATTACCAGGCGTTTCAGCTTGGAAGAGATCCGCATCCTGAGCTGGCAAGCATCCGCGCCGCGCAGCCGTTCAAGGATACGAACCAGGTCCGCAACTTCGCCATAGTCTGTGCGACGCTGGATTGGAATCCCACAAGATTTCTGTCAAAGAAGCCGGCAAACCCAGACGTCGGGCGCCTCTTCGCCGCAGAATACGCCTCCGTTCCAAGCTCGGCGACACAGCTTGCTTTCTTGCGGACCTATGCCGATCAGTGGCGGACCAACTGGGAGGCTGGCCCGGCCGAGGAAGGAGTGCTCAAGCGGCTGAGTGTTCAGGATCCGGAGAAGGCCCAGGTGTTTGCGGACAAACTTCTCTCCAATCCGAAGAATCTCCCATACACCCAATGGTATCACTGGTCTTTGCTCATGTCAGAGAGGCGCAAAGAGGAAGCACAGCAATTCGCGGCCGAGCATCACATCGACAAAGCGATCATGGCCTCGTCCCGCTATCCGCTGCCATCCTATATGCCAATGAAGATGCAGATTGCCTGGCCGCGGGTGGCTCGAACAGACACCTACACCTATTTTTTCGGCCAGAAGACCTGGGCGCCAGCCGTCATCCCGAAGCAAAACAAGCCTGTCTACATATCCAGCGAGTGGAACCCCCCAAGCGGATCTCATTACAGCAGAAGCTGGCAAAGGGGCCCAAGCTGGCAAGTGACCTATGCCCGAGATGGGAGCTGGCTGGTTCGCACGGCAACGTACGTCGAGCGCAACAGCCACGTTGAAGGCAAGATCGATGGAAACAACGTCTCCGAGGAGATAGTCGAAGAGCTTCAGGAGCCTGCCGGATTTTACTACGTGACGCCCACTTTTGTGCTGGTCCAGCATTGAGGCCAGAACAGGGTTTATTGATTCGTCAATTTGGCCGCAGGCCCGGCCCTCTGCCCTTGATACGCGACCAGGAAATAGACCA
>PLGF01000179.1 GCA_003138485.1 Verrucomicrobiales bacterium
CGTGACAAACGGGCCGGGTGTCGCCGTGCTGCCAAGCCCGCGGGTCATCTCGAATGGCTTCGCCATCGGCAGCGACGCGGCGACGGGCCTGTTGCAGATGCACGGAGCCATGACAGATCTGACGACGTATAATTACCAACTGAACACGTCGGCGGTAAACGGCGAATGGGCGTTGTATGGCGTATATTATTTTGGCTACGAGCAGACGCCCGACCTTTCACCTGGGCAATTTACACCAGAAGTCTCGCCTGTTTTCAACGCGGTTACGGGGTCGGGATGCCTGCTGACGAATGCCACAAACACTACCAATTGCACCTCAAGCAACGTTGTCTGGATCGCAAATCCAACGGCCACGGTGAGCAACGGCGCGGTAAATTTGACGTTCACGATTTCCGGCGGTTACAGCGGTCTGGCGTACGATATATTCGCCACCACTGAGCTAACACAGCCTTTGACCAACGGGACTTGGTATTGGATGGGACAAGGCTATCAGTGCGGCACCTATACCATACCGTGCCTGACCAACAGCGATGTCTATCTACTATTGGGAACTCCTCAAAGCTCCTATGGGAACGGCCTGACCGACGCTTACGAACTCCTCGTTTTGCACCAGAATCCAGCCAACGGAAGCAAGAGTGGAGACGGAATGCTGGACGGGTGGAAAGTCTTATGGGGCATGAACCCACTTATCAATAACAGCGCGCAACCATCAGAGCGAGCCAACTATACCTATGATGGCACCGGGCGTCTTGAAGCGAATTCGGGCGTCTCGTTTACAGGATTCTCGCCGCAAGTATTCGGTTTTGACGCGGAAGGCAGCATCACGAATGACCAACGTTAATTAAGGGACAACCAATGAAAAAACTATTGACTTTGATTTCGTGTTTGATGGCTGCGACATTGTGGGCGCAGGACTCTATCCCTGGACGGTCTCAAACCGGCAGCGTCGGTTCATCCAGCCAGCAGATTGGCGGCGGAGCGCAGCCTCTTTTCAGTCCTGACCTTACCCCCATCACCCAAACCGGGGCCGCCATCGCGGAAGCTTACACGCCGGACATTCAGACGTTGGCCACAAACTTGGGCAGCGACCCGACGCGGATTTTCAATTTTGTTCATGACGAGATTCGATACGTGCATTATTTCGGCTCCAAGAAAGGGGCGGAGATGACGCTCCTTGAGCGTAGCGGCAATGATTTTGACCAGTGCGCGCTCCTGTCGGCGTTGCTTCAAGCCGCCGGCTACTCGCCGCAATACCAGTTTGGGTGGATGATAATGCCTTATGACAATATTACGAACCGGCACGACCTCCACCACTGGCTGGGTTTGAGTCTTCAAAATACGAACTGGGCGACCACCTTTCATTATCTTACTAACTTCTTTGCCGGACGCGGTTTCTATAGATCCGCCACGTTTCCAGATGATACAAATGACTTCCTGTTCCAGCGTATTTGGGTCACTTTGCCTCTTGGAGGAACCACTTACTACCTCGATCCTTCGTTCAAAGTCACCCAGCCGATTGGCGGGACCAATCTCGTCTCTGCAATGGGTTTTAACGCCAGCACGCTGACGAACACCCTTTGGACTAGCGCCGGGGGAACCGATTCCGGCAGTTACGTCACAAACTTGAACGAGGCTTCTTTGCGGGGCACATTGCAGACCTGCAACAGCAATCTGCTCACCTATTTCTCGAACAACATTCCCGATGCCACCGTCGCCCAGATCATCGGAGGGCAGCAAATCGTTTCATCCAGCGGTTTGCCATTGCGCACCTCAAACGAATTTTCAACCTACACCAACACGAGTTACGGCGTCACCACGGTGAACTGGACGAACCAGCCGACCAACTTCATGGGAACCTTTTCCATAAGCTTCGCCGGGACGAACAAAACGTGGCGGACACCAGAGTTGCAAGGCCAGCGGATCTCCCTGACATTCAGCAATAATGGAGTGGCGCAGCTTTGGCTTGAGGATTCGCCAGTTTTGCAGGTCAACAACACCAGCCCTTCCAATACGGTGAACGTCATCTTCAGCGCCACGCATCCCTACGGAGGTTGGAACACCAGCCTGAACATCCCGATTGATTCCGGGGAACTCGACGGCAGTTCAACCAACGCCTACCAGACCACCAATGCAACTTATGCAATTATGTATGCGTTCGAGGCCAACCAGCAGTGGTTGAAGGAGCGCCAGCAAAGGCTCATCACCTATATCCAGGAGGGCAAGCCAAGCACGTCACGAGAGGTTACGACTGAGACCCTGAACGTGATGGGTTTGGGATGGCTGGTTCAGACCGAGTTGGTTGAGGAATTGCTGTCCCAGGAATGGGGGCAATTGGCGCAAAATCATCATCGTTTCGGGCGGATGGGGCAGGAGGCGGGGCGAGGCTACTTCGTGGACGTTTATCTGCAAATGGATGGGACCTTTCCCAGCACGGGCAACACCCCCCCCGACATGGTGGCCAACAACGAGGTCTTTGACGTCAGCACTTATTTTTGGAGCGCGATGGAGCACGGTATTATTGAACAATTGCAGAACAGCAATTTGGTGGCGGCGTCCACGGTCAAAATGATCGAGATCGCCAACACAAACTCACAGGCGGTTTATCTGGCCAACAGCGGCAATTGGAGCACCGTGCGGAACAGCCTGGTTAATTACGGCCTAACCACCAACACCCTGAACAGCCTAATCAGTCAAGGCTTCACCTTACTCTTGCCACAGAACGGCTCCAACCACGTCACCGGAACAAACGGCTGGGCTGGAGACGGCTATGTTCAATTGAGAATAGGAGCAAACCAAAGCCGCTCGATGGGAATGATAATCTCTGGCGCGTATAACGGCGGATTCGTCAACAATTCCGGCGCTACCGTCAATACGCCTTTCGTCCAACAAACGGGCGAGAATCAGCCGGCCTTTTTCAACCCGGCGTCAGCGACACTTCCAACGGGGCCGGTCGTTGGAGCGGACCCGGTGAACTTGGTGGACGGCACTTTTCAAATCACATCCACAGATCTTGCTCTCGGCCAAACAGAGCCGCGCGGGCTGAGTCTCACGCGGTATTATTCATCTGAACGCATTAACTACAATCCGGCGGGCATGGCCCCAGGATGGTTGCATAGTTATTATTGCAACGCCATGCCAGTGAGCGACCCCGAAAGCGGCTTGGGAACGGCGACGGTCCAGCAAATGTCCCCGATGATTGTGGCCACATGCGCGGCGCTGAACTTCTATAATGATGTCACGCCAGATCCAAAAAACTGGACCGTAACGGCCCTCATCGCGAAGTGGGGAATTGACCAACTCATCAACAATGCCGTGTCAATCAATCTTGGAAACAGCACCATCCAGTTCGTTCGGCAGCCGGACGGCTCCTATACGCCGCCGGGCAACTGCATAATGTCGCTTGCCCAATCCGGCAAGGCGTTTATCTTGCAAGAACGGAACGGACGAACATTCCAGTTCAATACCAACACCGTTCTCACCAACATTGTCGATCAATATGGGCAATCAATGAACTTCTTTTACAACTCCAGCAACCTTGTGACGAATGTCACCGACTGGGCAAACCGCAGCCTCACGTTCAATTATACGGGAGGAGCTTTGACGTCGGTTGCCGACAGCACGGGCCGCTCGGTCACATACGGATACACGGGTGGCGAACTAACCTCATATACCGACCCGGAACAGAAGGCAACGACTTACGCCTATGACGCGAATAACGAGCTTGTTGCCACGTTCGATGCCTTGGGCCAGTTGGTTGTAACGAACATATACGACGGCTTCGGGCATATAACGGCTCAGCTTACCCAGGGCGCAACCAACAAAACGTGGCAAATTGCCGCCTCTGGTTATCAAACGGTGGAGATCGACCCTGCCGGGGGCGAACAGGTCTATACATACGATAACAAATCAAGGCTCATCGCCTATCAGGACGGCATGGGAAACGTCACCCAAACATTTTATGACGGCCAAGACCATATTGTCCAGACAATCTCGCCGCTCAACGAAACCAACCAGTTTTTCTATGATGGCAACAACAACCTGATCGAACGGATTGAACCGCTGGGTTACAGCAACGTGTTCACTTATGATTCTCAGAACAGATTGATTACCTCAACCGATGGCGATGGGCATTCCAGCCATTTCGGCTACAATTCCCAATTCAGCTTAACGGGATCCACGAACGGAAACGGTGATTGGACTGTTTTCTCTTACAATCCAAACGGCACACTAGCCAGCCGCCAGGATTCAGCCGGAACGACGACTAATGGATACGACAGCTACGGCACACTGAACAGCATCACATATCCGAGCAGCCTTGGCAGCGAGAGCTTTCTCAACAACCCCTTGGGCGACCCAATGAGCCACACGGATGGAGACGGTAACCCGCCAACCACCTTTGCCTACAATAATCGCCGCCAACTCACCAACACGGTTGCGCCGTCGAACGTCATTGCCACAATCAGCTTTGACGCCAATGCGAACGTTTCGACAACGACCGACGCGCGCCGATATCCCAGAAGCAACACATGGAGCGTCACGCGACATTTGCTCGCCACAACCCTTCCCGCCACACCGCAAGGCGTTGCGGTCATCACCAATACCTACGACTCGCGTGACTGGCTTGCCGAAACGCAAAATTCGTTGGGCAAGCCGACCTACTACACCAACGACGCCGCCCACCGTTTGATTGCCGTTACTGACCCCCTGCAACGGCCCATGCTTTTGGCTTATGACCATGACAGCCGTCAAACCAACGCAACGGATGGTGCTTCCGATCAGACAACTCAATTCTGGGACCAGCGTGGGAACTTGATAAAAGTCGTTGATGCCGCGACCAACGTTGTGGGCAAGGCGTACGACGGAGCGGGCAACCTGATCTACCTGACCAACCGGAACAGCAACGTCTGGCAGTTTCAATACGACGGGGCCAACCGCCTCACCAACACCATCAGCCCGCTTCTTCATAGTTCGAGTCGGATCTATAACAATCGCGGCTTGCTGCAATCGTCCACCGACCCCCTCAAGCAGACAACCTCCCTCGGATATGATGCCCGCGCTAGATTGACGAGCAAGGCGGACAGTCTCGGCACCATCAATTACCAATGCGACGCCAACAATAATTTGACGCTCCTTACCGATGTGGGCGCTGGCGTAAAGCTGTCGTGGGTTTATGACGCCTATAACCGCCCCACCGTCTTCACCAGCGCCGCCGGATACGTCATCCAGTATCGCTACGACAACAATGGCAACCTGACGAATCTGATTTATCCCGGTGGCCGGACCGTCCAGTATTACTATGACAGCAACAACCGCCTGACCAACGTGACCGATTGGGCCACCAGGCAGACCGTGTATTCGTATGACTTAGCTGGACATCTCACCAGCGTGAGCCGGCCCAACAACACCTTGCGCCTGATGACCTATGACGATGACGGGGAATTGACCAACATCGTTGAGAAGACCACCACGCAATTCCCGATCTGCTTTTATACCATCAACTACAATTCGGCAGGCCGGATACAGTGGGAGTTTAAGGGGCCGCTCCCTCACAGCAACGCGCCGCCGTCGCGAACAATGACATACGACAATGACAATCGTCTTTCGACCTTCAACGGCACAGCCGTGACGATTGACAATGACGGCAATTTGACGAGCGGCCCGGGTACGAACAACACGTTTGGCACATATACATACGACCCGCGCAATGAGCTGACCAGCGCGGGTGGATTGAGTTACGGCTACGACCCGGCTGGCAACCGGACATCGGTGACAAAGGGAACGAACGTTACGGTTTACGTAATCGACCCGAAAACCTCGCAAGTGCTTATGCGAATCACCGGCGGCGTAACTAATTACTACATCTACGGGGTGGGTCTCCTTTACGAAATCGACGCGACCGCGAGCAGCACGACCACCGCCTATTACCATTTTGACTGCCGTGGGAGCACAGTGGCCTTGACCGATGCCAATGGCAATCCAACCGATGGAATCGAATACAGTTCTTACGGCACAACGACGTATCGGTTTGGAACGAACAACACGCCATTCCTTTACAACGGCCAATATGGCGTACAAACAGACCCAAACGGCCTTTTATTCATGAGGGC